>CAZQEG010000083.1:1515-4170 GCA_964591575.1 uncultured Thermoplasmata archaeon | reverse complement strand
GCGCTAAAAGTATATATCGTCCTCATCGTCGCCGGCATCTTCCGGGATGTAACCCGAATAATCGGAATAACTGTCATATTCCGGAACTTCTGCGGCATTTTTCTTGGGTTTTATGACATATGCCAATAGCAGGCCGCCCGCAAGAATGTCCGCAAGAAGCAGCATCCAAGGTATATACACCACAGGAGAGATTGGGCGCTGATGGCTTTTTATAAAATTTATGTCCTCTTTACTTGCATTGCAAAAATCCTGCGGAGGTATCTGACCGGATGTGGTGTTTATCGCATAGTACATAACCCCGTTCTTATAGATGCTATGATGCGGGTGCTCAGGGTCTTCCTGCGCTGATTTGTAACCTATACCGACGAGGCAGATTGCATGACCGAACTCATGAAGTACGACAGAGCGCTCCACGTACTCCGCCGGAACGGAATAACCTGCGGAATTTATTATCTGCTGTTTAAAAATAAATATTGAAGAATGCCCATATTCCAGTCCTGCGGTCTCGGTCACGGTAACGGGTTCCCCACCGGTATCCTCAAACTTCCCGTTAAGATATAGATAATAAAGAACAGCGGTATCTCCGTGTTTATACAGCCCTCTATATTCATTTTCGAGAGAAACAAGGTCCTGCAGTGTGTATGATGCCCTGTGCGGCTGAATCTCGCTGGAATAATTCCAGTTCACATAAACCCTGTCCTTTTCGCAGTATTCCCTTATCTTTCCAACGAGAAATGACATCGCACTGTGACTCGGCGGATAGCCCATGACCCAATCGACCTCTATCTCGAGGTTCTTGTAGGGCTTGTCTGAAAGATAGTCCAGAGCGTAATCGAGAGGGCCCTCGTAAAGATACATGTTCTCCTTCGCCCATGAGCCTGCCACGCCTACCGAAAGATATGCTCCGACTATCATGAAAAGAACTGCGATGGTGGCATATAGGTGTCTCCTGTTCATTTCATCGCCATCTCTATGAATCTCCTATGAATCCTGATATCGCCGCTGATTTCCGGATGGAATGCCAGTGCCATGTTTTTTCCCTGAACGGCCCCCACTATCTTCCCGTCAAATCTGGCTATCGGACTGCATTCTCCCCATGTGCGAACGATTGCAGGCCCCCTTATAAATACTGCTTTCACCCTGCCGATGTCATCGATGTCCAGCTCGGTTTCAAAACTCTCTCTCTGGCGGCCAAAGGCGTTTCTCTTAATTTTCATGTCCATTATGCCGAGGAGTTCCGTATCCGTTCTTTCGACCTCATCGTCGCCTTCCTTGGCAAGGAGTATGCAGCCGGCGCATGTTCCCATAATTGCCTTTCCGTCTTCGGACATCTGTTTCAGAAGAACATCCATCCCTGCTTCTCTAAGTCTCTTGGATATCGTGGTGCTCTCTCCACCGGGAAGTATGGCCGCATCCGCATCTTCAAGCTGCTCTTTTCTCCTTACTTCCGCAACCTCGCCCTCGATGCCCAGCTCCTCCATCGCCTTCTCCGTCATTCTCACATGCTCGGAGATATCGCCCTGAAATGCTATTACGGCAACCTTCATGCTCATTCCTTTGCGAGTTTATTAGCCAGCTTCTTCCTTTCCTTTGCGGTGTATCCCGTGGCTTTTTCGAGGAATCTGTTATAGACCCTGACTGTGTCGAGTGCCACATCGTCCGGTACCGAGGCATCCGTATCCGTTTCCACCCAGAGCTTTTTGCCGTCATATTTCGCCTTTATGAGCCTCATGGCCCCGTATTTCGCAGTTATCTCTTCACCGTTCCCTCTGACATCCTCAAAATATTCGCTCATTATCTCTTTCAGTCCGTTCCCTTCCAGCTTCTTCCTGAAACCTCTTTTTATTGGATAATCTCTCATATCATTCCTCCATAATTTTCAATATATGCACTTCCAGAGCGCTCTCCGTCGTTATTCTTGTGATAGAGCCTTTCTTCTTTCCGTCCTTGAAGACAAGCACGGTGGGTACGCTCATAACTCCGTATCTCACGGCGGCCTCAACCTCGTCATCGGTATTAAGCTTTCCGAAGAACATGCTTCCGTCATACTTTCTCGCCATATCCTCCATCATCCTGTGAACCTTTCTACATGGAAGGCAGTGAGGATTCCAGCAGTCGACTATCACCTGTCTGTTCTTCGATATGAGTTCTTCGATATCTTTCGAAGACAGATCGGGCACCACCGTCTTTTTTTCAGGCGCTTCTTTCGCTCTCTTTTTCCTCAGAATCATGCATACACCTCAGATTCCCATGCTAACGAATATCCATGTCATAAGGCTGAGAACAGCGGTTATCAGAAGCACGACAGCGGTGTTCTTCTTCATTATCTCCGCTTCGAGCTTCCCGCCGCCGCCTATGGTCGCAACTGCATTGTTTATCTTGCTGGGGGTTATCGCGCTCGCTATCCCACCGGCATTGGCATGAGCTCCGTAAATGGTCATGAACTGCTTGTTATTGAGGCCAACATCCTGACTCGCCTGCTTCTGAATGGGAAAGAACATCACATTGGAGCCTGTTTCAGAACCGCCGACGACAGCGCCGAAGAGACCGAGCAGAGATGCCAGAACGATATACGCAGGACCCAGTGCTGCCAGAGACGAGCCTATTGCCACATTCATGTTGTAGTCATTGAAGTAATTCGAATGCACCAGAGAG
>CAZQEG010000083.1:0-1415 GCA_964591575.1 uncultured Thermoplasmata archaeon | reverse complement strand
CCAGAGAGGTTACGAATGTACCGAAGCCTATGCCTATGAAAAGAGCCTGCTGCTCCTTTGTCTTTGCAACCCTCTTTATGGCATCCGATATCACGGCCAGAGCTCCGACTTCTTTCATGGTGAATATCATAAGCATGGTGAAAACAACCGCTATCGTTATCCCGAGAGCCTTGATTATGCCGTAGATGCTGGCGCCCAGCACTATATCGACCGAAGTTCTGAAGTAAGTGGCCGCCTCAAGAGCGGCGAGCGCCCAGCCGATGACAGCCATTTTCGCTCCGGAGAGCCTGAAGACTATAATCCCTATGAAAACCACTATCAAAGGAAGCAGTGCCAGTCCTACTGTGAGTGCAGATGCCATGGAGGGGGGAAAATAAGCTGGGATAAAAAGTTTGGTGTGTCTTACGAGAGCAGCGAAGCACTGAAAAACTATTAAATCCCCCCCGCATACCGTCTCGATACCGTGAAAGTCAGGCTTATAAGATACACACCGGAACCGGAGAAGGTCGTTGCGATGGCTGCGAAGAGCTGCCACACCGTCGATATACCGGAAATGGAGGAGATGAGCGAGAAGGAGATAAAGGCGATAATCAGGATAACGAGGGATGCAGGGCATCACAGTGTGATGGAACACGCATCATTCACCTTTGCGATAGAG
This sequence comes from uncultured Thermoplasmata archaeon, assembly GCA_964591575.1. Classification (GTDB taxonomy): domain Archaea; phylum Thermoplasmatota; class Thermoplasmata; order WALJ01; family WALJ01; genus CAZQEG01. Next base: position 757 of record CAZQEG010000083.1, on the reverse strand, counting down.
GATGTATCCAGAGCGCTCACCCACCAGCTCGTGCGCCACCGGCTCGCATCATACTCCCAGCAGAGCCAGAGGTATGTAAATTTAGAGCCTCTCGAATATGTCACACCTTCAAGTGTTGCCGGTAATGAGAAGGCCCGAGAGAGATATGCGGAGGTCATGAAATATCTGGAAAAGAGCTATCACGAACTGGTTGAAATGGGAATTCCTCTAGAGGATGCCCGATACATACTTCCGAATGCGACGCACACCAACATAGTGGTAACGATGAACGCCCGCGAACTCTGGAACTTCTTCACCCTGAGAACATGCATGAAGGCACAGTGGGAGATTCGCACCATGGCATTCATCATGCTGAAACAGGTCCGGGAGATTGCGCCGACACTGTTCGATAAGGCAGGTCCGGCCTGTCTCAGAGGACCGTGCCCCGAGGGGGAGCATGAATGTGCGGAGCGGATGAGAAAAGGGCTTTTAAAGGGGGCGAAAAAATAGAGCTTAAAGAGGAGAAGGTCGACAGGTATCTGGATATAACGAGGAGAGCCCTTCAAAAGGTCAAAATAACCGCTCCCGAGCCGTCCTATGCAAAAAAGATTGCCGAGGATTTCCTGAATATGGCGAGTTCATATTATCAGGATGCCCTGCATTTCAGAGAAAAAGGGGATTTGATAAACGCATTCGCAGCCGTGAACTATGCCCACGGATGGCTGGATGCCGGAGCTAGGCTGGGGCTCTTCGATGTCGGCGGGGATTGGAAATTGTT
>CAZQEG010000082.1:0-4190 GCA_964591575.1 uncultured Thermoplasmata archaeon | reverse complement strand
AGGCGCACCACGGAAGCATGAGCTAGGAGAGGAGGCTGGATGTGGAGGAGAAGCTGAAAAAAGGCGAGCTCAAAGCGGTTGTAACATCAACATCCCTTGAGCTCGGGATAGACATAGGCTATGTTGACCTTGTCATACAGATAGGTTCCCCGAAGAGCATTGCCAAGGGACTGCAGAGGGTGGGCAGGTCGGGACATGCGATAGGTGCCACGCCGAAAGGCAGGTTCATAGCGTTCCAGAACGATGACCTTGTGGAGTGTGCGGTGCTTGTGAAGAGCGCATACGAAGGACTTCTGGATAGGGTGGATATTCCCGAGAACCCTCTGGATGTCCTTGCCCAGACCATAGTAGGCATGAGTCTCGAGGAGAGGTGGAACGTGGACGATGCGCTCAAACTCATAAGGCGCTCCTATTCATTCCGCACCCTGAAGAAATCGGATTTTCTCTCGGTTATAAACTACCTTTCCGGCAGGAGCGAGGAGTTCTATTCGAAGATATGGTACGACCCTGATGAGAACACTTTCGGGAAAAAGAGGGGTGCGAGGATGATATACTTCCTGAACTCGGGAACGATACCGGAGGATTCCAATTACAGCGTTTACAGCGAGACCGGTGCATCGCTGGGAAAGCTTTCCGAGAAGTTCGTGGAGCGCCTTTCACCCGGCGATATATTCGTTCTCGGCGGCAGAAGCTACGAGTTCGTCAGGTTGAGGGGGATGAGGGTCCATGTCAGGGATGCGAAGGGAAAGAGCCCCACGGTGCCATCGTGGACAGGAGAGATGCTTCCGAGGAGCTTCGACCTGTCCGTGGAGGTCGGAAAGTTCAGGGAAAGGATGTCCGAGATGCTGGAGAACTCCGAAGAAAGCGAGATAATAGGCGAACTCGCTAACGATTATCACATGACGCAGTTGGCTGCGAGGAGCATATACCGCTACTTCACGGAGCAGAAGATGGCCGTGGAAATAATCCCGACACATCGAAGGCTGATGATCGAGGAATACGGCGGAGAAGTGGATAAGTGGCACTACATCTTCCATTATCCCTTCGGAAGGCGGGTCAATGACGCTCTGTCAAGAGCGATGTCGTACAGAATATCGAGAAAGGAACACTTCAGCGCCAGCGTTACCGTGACTGACGATTCTTTTATGGTAACGGTTCCGAGAAGGGTGGATGTGAGGGTGTTCAAAAATCTCATAGGCTCCGCATCCCTTGAGATGACGCTCAGAGAGGCGATAAGAGATTCGGAGATGTTCGCACAGAGGTTCAGGCACTGTGCAACGAGGTCTCTCGCCGTGCTAAAAAATTACCGCGGTAAGGAGATAAGCGTAGCGAGGCAGAGGAGGCGCTCCTCGAGAATACTGGATTATCTGGCAGACTATGAGGATTTTCCGGTGATAAAAGAGACCTACAATGAGATACTGAACATTGCCATGGACCTGCCGCACGCAAAACTGGTTCTCGAACGGATAGAGAGCGGAGGTGCCGACATAGAGACAATTTCGCAGGAAATACCCTCTCCCTTCGCTCAGAATGTGCTTCTCTCCGGTGTTTCCGACATAATATCCATGGAGGATAAGAGCGCTCTTCTCAGGGAATTCCACAAAAAACTCCTTGAAAAGATACTTCCCGAGGATGAGCTGAAGAAGTTCGTGTTCGAAGATGAGAAGGTGAGGGAATATTTCAGAAAGAAGTTCAGGGTCAGAAAGAAATCCGATATACTGGCCGTACTCAAAAAACTCGGAGCGCTGAATGTGCTCAGGCAGCATTCGAGGAACATCTTCGATTACTGCGATGACATGGAGAGGTGCAGGAAATGGGCGGAGAACCTCATTGAAAACGGAAAAATAGTGTCCGTATGGACTGACGGGGTTTTCTGGACTCTTGAAGAATATCTCCCCGAATATGCTTCGGTTTACTCGAGAGAAATCGATATGAAAGAGATTCACGGTAAAGTACTCGAATTTACTGAAAACGGAAGGAGTTTGAAGGAAGTGGCGAACCGCTTCGGCTCTGCGGGAAGGAGAGCTCTCCGTGAGCTGGAAAAGGCGTATATGGTGGGAAGAACATTAAAGGACGGGAAAATAGTTTTCATTCCCAGACATGCGGGGAAATCCGAGAGCGGAAAACGGACAGAGTCGATGATATACCGGTATCTGGAAGGCTTTGCGCCCGCAACTCTCGGAGAGCTTTCACATGCCCTCTCCCTTGCTGAGGACGAGGTGAAAAAGGCCGTTGCACCGATGCTCGGAGAGGGGACCGTTGAAAAAGGGCTCTTCGTAATAGGCGACGAAGAGCAGTATATGCTCTCCAAGGACATATACTCGCTGAAAATGGGCAGAGAAGGGATAAGCGAGGAGCAGATAAGAGCATACAGGCTGAAAAAATTCTTCGAACTCGGGGGCATAGACGACTACTTTGACATCTTCGGCGAGGCCAGCAGGACATACGATATATTCTACCATGTGAAGGACTTCGACTGGGATGAGTGGAGAGAGCGCAGGGAGAGAAACGAGATAATGATGGGGAAATTCGTGAGAGGCCGGGTGAAATACGTCAGAAAAGAGGATGCGCCCGTGTTTGTCGGAGCTTTCAGAGATGCGGAACTCACGGATTTCGATAGAAAGGTGCTGGATGTCATAAGCAGAAAGGACGGGATAGCACTAAAAGAGCTGTCTCGAATTCTGGGAAACAGCGAAGCGGTTAAAAATTCCGTTCAGAAGCTTGATTCCGGCTGCTACATAGTCAGGAAATACCTTCCCGGAGAAGGCTGGCAGTCAAGAAACATATTCATGGCGTCCGATATCGAGCCTCTACCCAAAGAAGATGCAATAAAAAGCCTTCTGAGCGGATTCATAAAGGCATACGGACCTGTGCCGATGAGAGGGATGCGCGGATACAGCGGTTTTCCAGACCACATCATAAGAAGATATCTTCGCGAACTGCTCGAAGAAGGGGAAATAACGGAAGTCCACGTACAGAAAGAGTCGGACGAGTTTTACATGGCAAGTGAGGATTACGGGGTGCTGAGGCTCGAAAGCCAGCCCACCGACGGCGTGAGAATACTCTCTCTCTTCGACCCCTATGTAGCACCGCTCTGGAGCGAGATAGCATCGAAATACGGTGAAAAATGGATATTTCCGGTCATAAAAAACGGACTGCTGAACGGCTATGCGGAGATATGGCCCATGAGCGGCAGGGTGGAGGTCAGAGAACTTGAGACCAGTGATCTCGAAGGAGCTCTGGATGCCATGGAGAAAGTGAGAGCCTATTATGAAGGGGAGGGCATAGATATAATCACGGTGACGAGAGTGGGCACCAGAGGCGTGGATGAACTCGGGAAAAACGAAAGAAAGGTCTTTGAAAGAAAGGGATACTCTCATGTTCAGAACATGATGGTCAAAGGGAATGTCAGCCCCGAATGCTTCGAAACCGGAGACATCCTGAGATACATGCTTTACAGGCAGGGGATATGCGACAGGCGCTTCTACGACATAATGCACCTGATAGACGAAAGGGGATGGGTCAGAGGGGATTACGATGCCTTTCTGAGGGTACGGAACCACAGGCCGATAATCCGATACAGGGACAGGAATATAATTTCCTGTAAGGTGATACCCCGCTTCGTTTCCTACACAACGATACAGAAATGCGCTCTCTATCAGGCGGCAAAATCGAGGGAACTGGGCGAGAACGATGAGATAGTGCTCAGGGTCATAGGAAAGGAGAGAAAGAAGGCGGACATAACAGGGGCCTCTCCTCTGGGCCCAAAGGTAACTGGCGAGTGTATAGACCGGCTGTATGAAGGGGCATACATCGCAAAGGACATGAAGGGGCGCTTCATCCGTGTTTTTCCGAGAAAATACATAAGCGATGCCAGAAAGACCGTTCTGGAGATGATTATCCGAAGCTACGGGGTGGTGAGCGCGGAGATGCTCTACAACCTTGCCGGAGGAGAGTACCGCATGGATGAGATACGGCGCCTGCTGGGGGAGATGAGTGACCGGATGAAAAAGGGTTTCTTTGTAGAAGGAGACAGAACGGCTTACTGGACATCTGAAGGAGCGCTCTCCGAAATAGGCAAGATAAAGTGCGTTGTGGATGCGGTGATGCAGAAAGTCGACCCTGCCGGCTGGTACAGACAGCCCATTGAAAGAAAGACCGTCCGTTTCTCGCCTGCGTTGATCACATTC
>CAZQEG010000081.1:2182-4193 GCA_964591575.1 uncultured Thermoplasmata archaeon | reverse complement strand
CCGTGCCCGTACTGCGGAACCATGCTAAGCAAGGACGCCACCATATGCTATGCCTGCGGTGCAGAACTGCCTCCGGGATGGTACAAGAAAAAATAATCAGAAAACCAGTTTCCCTTCCTCTATTATTGTTATTTCACCTATTTTCACCGTTGCCTTGCGGATTATACCGCTGATTCTCACCGGTGCTCTTATCTTTCCGCCGAATGAATAGTTCTCTCCTATGTAAAACGTGGCCGTTCCCAGGGCTATCTCGTCCTGAAGCGGGTGTCCCACTATCCCTGCTTTCGGGTTCATGCCTATTCCGAAGCCGCTCAGGTACCTGCTCTTTCTGACGGATCCTTCGAATTTCTTTGAGAGATAATCTGCCTCTCCGGCACCTTCGTACTCGGAAATTGCACCTTTTTTCACGGTGAGCTGAAGAGGAGCGCTAAGCTTCGAATTATCGAGGGCCCCGTCCACCACTATCGTTCCGTTCGCTTTTTTCTCAATTATGGGCGCAAAAATCGCTCCGGCCGGAAGATTCGTAAAGGCACCTTTCTCTCTGGCCAGACCGTGGTCGTCGGTTATCCACATCCTTCCGTCGACATTTAAGGTTATATCCGTTCCTCCGGCCCCCTGCACTTCTATCTTCTTCTTTCTTCTCACCGCCTCGAATATCCGCCTGATGTTCGCGGCAATCTCCTCGAAATCGGCTGTCATGGGACCTTTCATTTCTCTTGTGGTTATCCCGGGCATGGAGGCTATTCTCACCCCTGCTTTTGTGGCGAACAGCCTTGCCTTTGTGTGTGAGATAGAGTAATGCGTGGGTGCGAACACCACATCGCTTGAAAGCATGGCCTTAGTAACAGGTATCGGCGGTTCCTTCCCTTCCTCCATCGGGAGGATTTGCATAAGTACGGGCTCGGCGCCCAGCGCTTCGGAGGCACTGAAAAGAGCTCTCGCTATGCTCTGTTTCCACATATCCGACAGCACCAGCACTCTCTCACCCATCCTCACACCCATGCAAACCGCAGCCGCATTTTTTGCACCCTCTTCTACGGACATCAAAAACCAGATGTCAAGAGTGCTTAATAAATTTATGGTACAAAAACCACTTTTGAGTGCAGAAGTTTTAATTATCCGGTATTATGAAGGGATGTGAACCCATACCTGAAGCTCTACAGGCCGGTGAACAATATAATGGCCGCTCTGGCGGTGCTCAGCGGATCGTTCATCGGTGCGGGGACCGGCATATTCACCCTCTGGCGGCCTGTCTTGATAGCTGCGCTCGTCGTCTTCTTTTTCACCGGTGGAGGAAATGCGCTCAACGACTATGTTGACAGGGAAATAGACAGAAAGAACCACCCTGAAAGACCTCTGCCTTCGGGAAAGATCTCGGCGAAAAGAGCGCTCCACATCGGAATAATCTCCCTGATAATACCGATTTTCATGGGCATCTTCATAAATTCGGAGGCTTTTCTGATAATACTTGCCGCCGAAGCGCTCATGCTCTCCTACGAGTTCAGGTACAAGAAGAAGGGTCTGCCGGGAAATGCGGAGATTTCAACGCTGGTGGGCATGCTCTTTCTATTCGGCGGAGCGAGCGCAGGTGCCCCGGATAGAACCCTGATATTCTCGATAATGGCCGCTCTGGCAACATTCGGCAGGGAAATCGTGAAGGACATAGAGGACATGGAAGGAGATGCGGACCGAAGAACCCTGCCTAAGGTCATAGGAAGGAATAAAGCGGCATTCGCAGCTGCGGGTGCGTTCATGGCGGCAGTTTCATTGAGCGCTCTCCCTTACGGAAGGGGGTTCGGCCCGATTTATCTGGCAGTCGTTTCCGCCAGTGATGCCCTGTTCTTCTACACCGCATATCTGGCGCTCATAGATGCGAAAAAATCCCAGAAGATGGCAAAATTGGCCATGCTGGTCGGTTTACTGGCGTTTCTCACAGGCGGATTTTAGCTCCTCGAACAGTCGTTCTTCATCAATCTCCTTCTGTTCTCCCGTGTGCATGTCTTTAAGGACG
>CAZQEG010000081.1:0-2082 GCA_964591575.1 uncultured Thermoplasmata archaeon | reverse complement strand
TACACGCACGGCCTTCCGACATCTGCTTCGAAACCCTCTTTCTTGAGCGCCAAAAGCGTTCTGTCGAATCCTATCGCAAAACCCGATGTCGCCACGGGCTGCGCTCCGAAGAGCTCTGCAAGCCTGTACTCTCCGCCGCCGCATATCTGCTTCTCAGCTCCCAGTTTCGGAGCCTCGATCTCGAAGACAACGCCTGTGTAATAGTCCAGACCCCTCGCTATTCCGAGGTCAATAACATAATCAATGCCTGCGGCTTTCAAAAGCTCCAGTACCGATATATAATGATCTACCTCATCCTCCGGTCCGTATTCCTTAAGTGCTTCGGCGGAATCCAGAGAGATGAATTCCAGTATTTCCTTTGAGAGCGCGGCCTCATCCCTCTTGTCTATCGCTCTCAGCACATCCCTGCTGTTCATACCGGAGCTATCGAGGAAATTTTTGAGTATCTTCACATCACCTATTCTCAACCTAAAATTCTTCAGACCCGCATTTTTCATGGAATCGTATGCAACGGAAATCATCTCTGCGGTCGCTTCGGGAGTGCCCGCACCTATCAGTTCCAATCCCATCTGCCAGAACTCCCTGTACCTGCCTTTCTGAGGCCTTTCGTACCTGTATGCCTGCCCGAAATAGTAGAGCTTGACGGGCTTCGGAAGCCTCTGCATCTCGTTTGCATAAAAGCGCATGACCGGGGCCGTCAGTTCCGGCCGGAGGGCGAGTTTCCTGCCCCCCTTATCCTCAAAGACATACATCTCCTCCAGAATGGCAGGCCCGGAGCGCTCCACGAAAAGCTCCGCGTTTTCGAATGTCGGGGTAATTATCTCCCTGTAGCCGTAGCTCTCAAAGGTCCTTCTCAGGATATTCTCGAGCTTCCTGCGCTCTGCCGTCTCCTCGGGTCTGAAATCTCTCGTACCTCTCGGGCGCTCGAACATGAGGGAAGATTGCGCATCCATATAAAGAAATTTGTCCTCTGTTCCTGTCGATTAAATGAAGTCTCTGAATTCCTCCAGTAGTTCGGGATGCCTTGATTCCACTATTTTCAGTATATTGCTGACATTCAGTTCATCCATGCCGACATCCGCCAGACTGCCTATTACCTTGTTGAAAACATCATCGCTGAGCGTTGTCATCTTTTCTTTCACCAGCCAGTTCCTGTAAAGGCGCTCCTCCATTCTGGATCTCCAGAGCTTCTCGTATCTCTTCAGGAAATTCTCGGAGTAATCGCCTATTTCCACGGCCTCCGCTGCAACCTGTCCCGCATATTTGGCCGCTATGGATGCGTTATAAACACCTCCGCCGCTCACCGGGTCTATCATTCTCGCCGCATCCCCCACGAGCATTACTCCGTCAGCTACCGTCCTATCTATCGGCGCAGATATGGATACCGCACCGGAGACATCCCTTATCGATTTTCCCTTGGCCAGTTCGGGGCGGGACTCTATGAATCTGTCCAGATACCATTTTGCAGCTCCGGGCCTGTCTATCCTGCTCATCTGAACGCCTATACCGACATTGGCGATTCCGTCGCCTTTCCAGAACACCCATATGTAGCCGCCGGGTGCCATGGATCCGACATAGAAGTCGTTGAATTTCGGGTCTCCTTCTATCCCCTCCAAGGTGTATTGATAGCAGGAATCTATGTCCTTCGGGTTCAGGGCCGTATTTATCCCCGCCCATCTGCCGACCTGAGATTCGAAACCATCCGCACCTATGATTATCTTCGCTCTCACATCGATATCCTCACCCATGCTCCTTATCCTGGCGCCGGCAATCTTTCCGTCCTCCTTTAACAGCGCTGTCGCATAGCTTTTGACCATAACATCGACACCGGCTTTTGCGGCCTTCATGGCAAGTTCTTTGTCGAAGGCATCCCTGTTTATGATATATCCCGATTCGTCGCCGGCCTTCGCCTCATCCACACTGACGAACGACCCGCCCGGAGATATTATCCTAGCGCCGTCCACCTCGTTTGCAATCCATCTTCTGGAAGGCTGAAGACCTATCTCATCGAGCCATCTCTTCGCTATCCCTTCGCCGCACCTCACGGGGCTCCCTATCTCCTGCCTCTTCTCTATCATGAGA
>CAZQEG010000080.1:1420-4325 GCA_964591575.1 uncultured Thermoplasmata archaeon | reverse complement strand
ACGGAAGCGGAGATATAAAGCTTTTCAGAGACAAACTTTTATATGCTTCTTGCTGATGTCTTACCGATGACCGACGAAAGGATTGAGTATTTCAAGGAAGGATACAAAAAAGGGCTTCAGGAGGCATGGAATGAGATACTCAAGGATGTGAGTTCGGGCTATTCCGGAACTGAACTGAGGCTCATGATAAAGAGCAAGCTCGCTACCGTGCCACAGAGGGTGGAGGCACAGGAGAAGCTCCTCATGGATAAGCTCGGCATAATTCCGGGTAAAGGGGCGAACGAGCTTGAGGACCTGATACCCGGCGGAAGTTATCTGATAAAGGAGAGAAGCACGGATATGAGTTACACCCTCTTCGGATATATGATGAAGGAAGGGCATCCGGGCCTTTGCATCACCAGAAAGACTCAGAATGTGATTGAAAAGAAGTACGGGATAGGAGGTTTCTCTCTGATAAAGCTCGGAAAGAAGGAGTCTTCGGATGAGATGCTCTCCTCCGCTCTCGGGATGGTGTCATCCTCCACAGGCAACCTCAGCCGTCTTTTCGAGAATATAATGGAGTATCTGGATAAGAATCAGGGAGCTGCCATACTGCTGGACGGCATAGAGTATCTTGTGAACCAGAACGAGTTCACAAATGTAATGAAGTTCATTCAGAGGATAAACGACAGTCTCGAAAGGTACGGTGCATTTCTTCTGATAACGATATCTCCGCACAGCCTGAAAGTGACCGACATGGGGACTCTCGAAAGGGAGATGACGGATGTCATAGAGGTGAGCTGAATACTCCTTCTGAAGGGCGGTCTTATAGTAACCCAGGACAGAGAGCGCAGGATTCTCAGAGGTGATGTGCTCATAGACGGGGAAAGGATTGTAAAGGTCGGAGAGGTCAGGGAGAAAGCGGACGAAATAATAGATTGTTCCGACTCGATAGTTATGCCCGGGCTGATAAACACCCACGGCCATGTGGCCATGTCGCTCATGCGCTCTTCGGCCGACGACCTTCAACTCCGCGATTTTCTTTCCAGAACCTTTTCTATCGACGCTCGGCGGACAAGAGAGGATGTTTACTGGGGTGCGATGCTTGGAATCCTCGAGATGCTGCGGACAGGCACAACCTCCTTCGTTGACCTCTATTACTGGGAGGACGAGGTTGCGAAGGCAGTCAAGGAGACCGGCATAAGGGGATTTCTCGCATGGGTTACTCTTGACGAGGACCTCAGCACACAGAAAGGAGACCCTATCGACAATGCCGAGCGCTTTTTGAGGTCGAACAGAGAAAAAGAGAGGGTCTATCCGATGGTCGGGATACAGGGGGTTTATGTTGCGTCGAAGGAAACATGGCTCGCAGCGAGAGAACTGGCACTCGAATACGGCACGATGACGCATTTCCATCTTTCGGAGACACGGAAAGAGGTGTACGAACACAGGGCAAAGACCGGAAAAAGGCCTGTCGAATGGCTCGATGACATTGGTTTCCTCGGTGAAGAAAGCCTCGCTGCACACGGCGTATGGCTCACGGTGAACGAGATAAGGAAACTTGCACGGAGAGGAGCGAAGGTATCGCACAACCCCACATCCAACATGAAGCTTGCCACCGGCGGATATGCCCCGCTGCCGGAGATGTTCAGGGAGGGCGTTGTCGTTTCGCTCGGTACCGATGGGTGCGCTACGAACAACAATCTCGATATGTTCGAGGAGATGAAGTTTGCGGCTCTGATGCATAAGGCACACCGATGGGATGCAAAGGTAGTTCCCGCACAGAGAGCGCTCGACATGGCCACGATAGACGGAGCCAGAGCTCTTAAAGCGGAAAAGGAGATAGGTTCCATAGAGGAAGGAAAAAGGGCGGACATAATCGTTCTTGACGGCAGAGTTCCCGAAGCGGTTCCCCTGACTCCGAGAACGGCGGTACCGAATATAGTCTATTCCATCAGGGGGGATTCGGTTGAACACAGCATAATAGACGGGAAAATAGTGATGCGCAACAGAAGGGTCTTCTTCGATGAGCAGAGGGTCATAGAGATGGGGCAGAAACTCGGGGAGCGCCTCATTTCATGAGCTTCTTTCTTCTGATAAACGCTGTTCCGACTATGATGACAAATGCTATCGGAATGACCGGATTTCCGAACTCGGGAACATGGATGGTATCAGTTGCAGACGCATGGCAGTCTCCGAGGAAAGAGTTCGCATAGATGGTGACATTCTCCCACGCCGATGCATTTTGAGGTATGCTTACGCCTATGCTGAAATCAAAGCTCCTTCCCGGAAGAAGCACACCTGTATCCGGTTTTCCGTCCCCATCTCTGTCATAATCGGAATTCACATAATCCCATACACCGTCCCCGTTGCTGTCATAGCCCATAAGAGTCCCGTCGCTGGCATAGAGGGTGACGTTGTAACCGTTCTCTGAGATTGCGGTGATGTCGAATATATCGGCGCCCCTGCCAGTGTTCGTTATCGTGTGATTGAAATAGACTGTTGAAGGTGCGGTGGCATTCGTCGTATGATTCGGTTCGACAGATACACCGCAAGGTATGAAGAACTGCGAGTCCAGATAATTCACAACACCGTTGCTCTCTATTCCTTTGACCTTTATCTGATATGTGCCCACCTGAGCATCCGAAGGAAGGCTGTAGTTGTAGATATAGGAATTCCATGCAGGCGGACTGGACGAATCCGTGGATGAAACGCTCATGTTATCCCAGTTGACGGCTACGTTTCCAGACGGGCCAACGATATATATCTGCGCTCCAGCGATATCCTGAGCTCCGAGAGGGTCCGAGACCTTCGAGCGAATTGTAACGGTATCTCCTGCGGAGAACGTATCGGTCTCTTCCGTTCCGTTATATGTTCTAATATTCTCCACTTTCACCACAGTATTCGTGGATGTTTCCATCCTGTC
>CAZQEG010000080.1:0-1320 GCA_964591575.1 uncultured Thermoplasmata archaeon | reverse complement strand
CCATTATTTATCCGCAGCGTTGCGGTGGAATTTCCCTGAAATGTGTCCATCGTATCATCGGAATGGAGATGTAGGGTCTTTGTCGGGTATGCTAGCGGGCAGTTCACAGTTGCCTTCGCATCGTTACTGACGGTGGTGTTGGTTTCGGATGCGGCTATCAATCTTGTGGTATCGCTGACACTTCCGGCATCTTCAGGTACGCTTCTTTTGAGAGTGAGATTAATGCTTTCGAAGGATGGAATGAAAAATTCCGGAACCCCGTCGCCGTTGGAATCATATGAAGAACTGACCCAGTCCAGAATCCCGTCGCCGTTGGAATCATACGCCACCTCACTGCTGCCATTCCATATTTCTGTTCTCCATCCGTGGGTGGATGCGGAAAGTGAGATGTCATAGGTATCGTTCATATTCCCTATGTTCTCAACTGTAAATATAAAATCTATGACATCGTTAGGCGAGCCTTCTTTTGTCTGGTCCGGATAAACGGAGACCCCGTATTCCGAGGGAATTATGAACCTTCCTTCCCCCGTGTCCGTGACACCGTTGGACTCTATGCCGGTTACATATATCGTATATTCTCCGGGTTTGGATGTGCTGTTCGTCTGAAAATCGTAGTAGAAGGTGGAGTTGGCTCCGGAGGACGATGAGAGACTCATAGATGTGCCGTTAACAAGCACAGTACCGTTCGGGTCGATTATCGTGATGTTTGCTCCTGATATGTCCTGATATCCGAATGGATCCGAAATATTGGCCACTATGCGGACATTCTCCCCAGCATAGAATATCTCAGTTTTTTCCGTACCATTGTATGTGGACACGGATTCTACATTCACATAGGTATCTGTGGGCATGACGACCCTCGAATCATAATCGGTGGAATCATAGTAGACATCTACATAACCATCACTTCCGAGCAAGCCCGCAGCTGCGCTCGATACCGAAACATTCAGGGAGATGCAGTCCCCTTTCGGCACGGTCAGCGGATTGTCGAGGGATATGTTGAAGACATACCAGCCGGCGTTCGCAAGATTGGAGATTGTGCGGGAGCCTATGGATGTGCCGTTATATGTTAGGTTCACAGTAACATCAGGGTTTCCTTCATTGAACAGCCCGGTTGCGGCTGTTGGTTCTATGTAAAGATGAACAGGGATATATGAGGTTATATTGAAATTCTCGGCAAAGGTTGGTGTCTGAACCCACGTATGTGTTTTTCCGTTCGTTATTCTCGTACTCGTGGTGCTCGAACCCGGGAATGTGTCCATGGTATCTCCCGAGTGCATATGAAGTGTCTTTGTAACAGATGATGAGTCAGTTGAAGAA
>CAZQEG010000079.1:0-4329 GCA_964591575.1 uncultured Thermoplasmata archaeon | reverse complement strand
TCTCGGAGGCTACCCTTTAATACCCTCCGCCTATCTCGTGGCAGGTGATTCCATGATAGTATCTCATATAAACGAGGTAGCGAAGGAAAAGGTCGAGATGGAAGGAGGCAGCGGGATATGGATACAGTGGCTCATAGCCCGCAAAGAAGGCGCTGAGAACTATGCCATGCGCCTGTTCACCATCGAAAAAGGGGGAACGATACCCAGACACCAGCATCCGTGGGAGCACGAGATATTCGTTCTCGAAGGAAGCGGTATCATCGGGGCAGGCGAGGAAGAAAAAAAGGTAGGTGCAGGCAACTTCGCTTACATAGAGCCTGATATACCCCACTGGTACAGAAACACCGGGGATGGCGAGTGGAAATTCATCTGCATCATACCGATGAAGGGCGCCGGCGGAAGATGATTCAGGCGAACGCCTTGTAGAGCATCCAGAGAGCCGCAATTATAAGCACTATGATGAAGTAGCGCTCCAAGGACCTTATATCGACCCTCTTCGACAGTGTGGAGCCGGTGAGAGCGCCCACAAGAGCGGCAGTGGCTATTGGAATCGAGAGGTAGATGTCGATTCCGTTTCCCAGACCTCTTCCTGCGAAACCCATCAGAGAAGTGAGGAGCACAAGTACAGAATTGGTGGCAAAGGCGGTCCTAGTCGGAACGCTTCCCAGTATGATTATTATCGGAACTATTAGCCCGCCGCCGGATATTCCCAGCATTCCCGCAAAGAATCCGACCACACCGACCGCTGGCAGAACATACAGAAGGTTCATCTCAAAATCCCCCTCCGGACTTTTTCTGTGCCAAACAAACCTCCCGTTCATCCGAGGCTCCTTTCCATCCGTAAGCTCTTCAGCCTTCTTTACGAAGAATTTCTTTTTCATATACATGACAAATGCCGCAACGAGTATCGTCAGGGCGAAGATTATCTTCAGGTAGAACGGAGGTATGCGACCGGAAAAAAATCCCCCGAAGAACGAGAAAATTCCGGCTGTGGAGAACAGGACTGTGGCAAGAAGCCAGTCCACCTGCCTCATTTTTCTGTGATAGACGAATGTCATGGCACTGCCTGAGAAGATAAGACATAGAAGAGATGTAGTGGCAGCTGTCTGGAATGTTATTCCAACGGTCAGAAGAAGAGGGACGTAGAACTCCCCGCCGCCCTTTCCGAACATAGAGAGTATCGTTGCGACGAAAAATACGACGCTTATGGCAAGAATCATCAGCTGGAGTTCCATATTATCGGGTTCTCGCAGCCAGGAGAGTATATAAGAGTTCCTGCGAAATAGATGTAAGATATGTCAGATATAACTGATATATCAGTTATGACAGTAAAGTTTAAATATAAGCATGATATAGTGGAATATGAGGTGATAAAGATGACCGATGAAATAAGCAGCTCCGGAAACGGAAAATACGGGCTCTGGACGAGCCTGCTGGGCGCTCTGATAATCCTGATAGACGGAATAGCCGTACTGGCAGCCAACACCCTTTACGGGTGGAGTGCGACCGGAGTGACAGGTACCGGATGGACGGAGATAATCCTCAGCCTGATAATAATGGGCGTGACATACTACTACAACAAGAGCCCGAAAGCTGCAGGCTGGACAATAGTCGTCCTCGCATTGATAACCCTGCCATTCGACGGAGGCTTCTGGACAATCGGAGCATGGATAGCCCTTATAGGCGGTCTGCTGATAGCCTATGAGAAGTGACCCTAAACTCTTTAAACTCTTTAATTTTATTTGCCGAGGCGATTTATATGTTCGTTTCGAGGAAAAAACAGAAAACGCTCGACCTTGTCGAAAGGGTAATGGTAAGATGGGGTTATACCCATACGGAAGGCAGGGTATATGCTCTTCTGCTTCTCAGCGACCGTTCCCTCACGATAGAGGACCTCGCAGATATGACGGAACTCAGTCGTTCTTCGATATCCAGTTCGCTCAGCAGGCTCTCCAAGGATTATCTCGTAACAGTAAAAAAGCACGGAAGAGTGAAGTTCTTCTCACCGGTACCGGCATTTCTCGAGACATTTCTGGAACAGCCGAGAGACCTGCTTGAGAAGGAGATCAAACCTTTGAAAGAGATAACAGAGCGCTTTATAAAGAAGGCCGAGACGGAGGAATACCGAACGAGGCTCGAGGACCTTATGAGAGACCTAGAGAATCTCGAATGCGTTCTGCAGCGCATAATAGAGATAGAAAGCAGAACAGAGTGTGCAAATCATTAAATGTATGTATTTTTTTGAATGCTTTCATCTAAAAGACGGCATTTGCCAATTATTTCATCATATTTCAAAATAATAAATTTAATAAATCAATAGTATTATATCATCATAGAAAACTTTATATATGGCAGACACTTCTTGGGTTATTGTCTGACATATGTCAGACTAAAATGAAGAAAGTGGTATGAAATGGGCAGACGAAAAGGCGACAAAGAGCTGGACGAAATCACGAAATATCTCCTTTCTCAGGGAGCATACTCCATAAAAAAATCCAAAAATTCTCCGGACAAGATCATACTTAAGGCGCTCAAAAAGCACGAGGAAAAGGTTTATCGGTTCTGGCTCGGCGTTCTGTATGCCCTCGTTCTTATGGTCTCTCTCTACTGGCTCCCCCTATTCGGCCCCATGATTGCGGGATACATAGGAGGAAAGAGGGCCGGAAGCCCTGCAAAGGGCACTATGGTAGGTCTGGCCGTGATAGCCGTATTTTATATCATAAAAAGCCCTTCCGCACTTCTCAACATGCCGATTGCCATATCAACGGCCCGTGATTCTCTGATATCCGCGGTGGTGGCATACCTTCCGTGGTTGCAGCCGACGACCTCCTTCCTGGTTTCATATACAACGCCAACCATAACCCTGCTGTCAGGGAAGATAGCTTACACACCGCAGAGCTATACAGTACTGATGGTTTTCGCATACATCGGAGGAACGATGGCAAAACAGAAGAGGGAGGAGATACGCCTGATGGCACTAAGCCGGATATTCTCAGGCCTTCCGGTTCAGCCCGTACTTCAGCCTTTGCCCCATTACGCGCCGCAGTTTTCATCCGCATACTCCGGACCCGAGTTCGAATCCATGAACAGGCTGAGCAGGCGCCCTGACAGGGAGTTCGAAAGGATATATCATGATGAATACGAGGAACCCGAGAGACCCTCCAGAAAGAGAAGGACTACTGCAAAAAATAAAAAGAGCGCCAGAGACTCCAGAAAGGTCAAAAAAGACGAGATACTGCGGAATATGGCAAAAAAGAGCGCATCCAGAAGAGGACTTCTCTGAAGAGCGCCAGGCTCTCCGAGTGATTTCCGGGCATAAATAACCATCTGTGCAAAGTCCTTTCATAGGTAAGATCATATTCATATTGCCGCAGCATCAGAAGGGACACGAAGCCACGCCCACCGAAATCTTTAATAGCACCCTCTCAATCGGTCGTCACCTCGTTACGGTGATAAGAATGGAAAAAAATGACATAGTGTATATAGATTACGACCTCTGGATAAAAGAAGACAACCGCCTGTATGAGAGCACTAAAGAAGATATGGCGAAAGAGCACGATATCTATGAGGCGTCCGAGAAATACGGCCCGAGAGCGATAATACTCGGAAGAGAGCAGGTATTCCCCGAACTGGAGGATTCCATAATGAATGCCGAGGTAGGAAAGGAATATGAGGTGGAGATACCGCCGGAAAAGGCCTTCGGAAAGAGAGACACTAATCTCGTTCAGCTTCTTCCTCTCTCGAAGATAATAAGGCTGGATATAACCCCTGATGTCGGGAAAGAGGTGGAAATAGACGGTAAAAAGGGAATAATCACCTTTGTGAGCGCATCGAGAGTAAGGATAGACTTCAATCATCCTCTTGCGGGAAAGACCCTCGTTTATAAATATACGATAACAAAGAAGGTCGAAGGAGTGAAGGACAGGATAATGGCCATAATAGACTCCTACTACGGCAAAGGGGATGAGTTCAAGGTTAAAACCGGAAAGACCCTGACGATAACACTCCCGGACATCTGTAAGTATGACCACAGATGGCATGAGATGAAGTATGTCATAATAGCGGACATTCGGGAAATCATAGAGCCCGATAAGATAGTCTTCCTTGAGGAATATGCGGGCAAGAAAAAGGAAAAGAAGGAGGAAGGAAAACCAGATAAGAACAAGAAAGAAAAATCGGAAGAGCAGAAAAATCCCGAAGAAAGCCCGGAAAAGGAAGAGAATGATGCGGCAAAACCTCCAGAAGAAGAATCTTAAGAGGCACCTTTCATACTGATTCCACCTAAAACTTCTTACTTTACTTTGAAATATATATGATGCGGGGATGGCC
>CAZQEG010000078.1:0-4362 GCA_964591575.1 uncultured Thermoplasmata archaeon | reverse complement strand
GGTGGATTGGAGCGCAGGTGATATGATGTCAAAATACAGGATAGCCGTGCTCCCCGGAGACGGAATAGGAAAAGAGGTCATGGAAGCGGCCATGATTGTCCTGAAAGAGGTGAGGCTGGATGCGGAATACATCTATGGAGACATAGGATGGGAATTCTGGAAGAAGGAAGGAAATCCGCTTCCCGAAAGAACCGTCGGGATGCTCAGGAATGTGGACGCCGCCCTCTTCGGTGCAATAACCTCGAAACCGAAGGAAGAGGCTAGGAAAGAGCTTGCACCGGAGCTCAGCGGGAAGGGATATGAGTATTACAGCCCGATAGTGAAGATGAGGCAGCTTTTCGACCTTTACATAAACCAGAGGCCGTGCAAGGCATATGAAGGAAGCCCGCTCAACTACCGCGAAGGGATAGATATCGTCGTTTTCAGGGAGAATACGGAAGGACTTTACTCCGGTGTGGAATACTATCCTGTGCCGGATAAAATCGATGAGGTATTTTCGTCACATCCGAGATATGAAAAGTTCATAGGCAGGGACAAGGCCATTTCCCTGAGAATAATCTCGAAGATCGGTGCCGAGAGAATAATACGAGCAGGGTTCGAGTATGCAAAGTCACAGGGAAGAAAAAGGGTTACTATTGTTGAAAAACCAAACGTTCTCAGGGAGACCAGCGGACTTTTCGTAAGAACGGCGAGAAAAATCGCGCAGGAGTATCCGAATATAACATATGATGAGGCAAATATAGATGCGATGGCGATGTGGCTGGTAAAGAACCCGGAGAAGTATGATGTTCTCATAACATCGAATCTTTTCGGAGACATCATATCGGACCTTGCGGCACAGCTGACAGGTGGGCTCGGATTTGCGGCCAGCGGGAACATAGGGGACAATCTTGCCATATTCGAGCCGACGCACGGGAGTGCTCCCAAGTATGCCGGCCAGTACAAGGTGAATCCAACGGCGATGATACGGGCGACCAGAATGATGCTGGAATATCTGGGCGAGAAAGAAAAGGCGAACAGGCTGGAAAATGCGATAGAGGCTGTGGTTCGAGAGGGGAAGGTCCGCACATACGATATGGGCGGAGATGCCGGGACCCTCGACATGGCGGCTGAGATAGCGAGGAAATACTCCGAATTGAAAAACTCTTAATACCAACATTTCATTGCCGTCTCGTGCTCCATATAAGGAACCTTGCTAGCGGAAGTTCCGGCAATTCCACGCTTCTCTGGACGGATGAGAGCGCCGTGCTGATAGATGCGGGTATAAGCGCTCTTCAGGTGCGGCGAAGGATAGAGGATTCCGGCCTTGAAATGGGCGACATAGATGCGATACTGATATCCCATGAGCACATAGACCATATAAGAGGCGTGAGAATTCTTTCAAAGAGATACGGCATACCCGTGTATGCCAATGAAGGAACATGGAATGGGATGCATGTGGATGTGGAAAACAGGGCGATACTGGAGGATGAGATGAAGTTCGGCGACATCAGGGTAGGCACATTTCCAGTCCCCCATGATGCGATAGACCCTGTGGGATTCGAGGTCATGCATGACGGGAATAAGTTCGTAGCTGTCACGGACATCGGGCGAATCACAAGTTATCTTCTCAAGGCACTGAAAGAATCATCCGTTATACTGATAGAGGCGAATCACGATGTCAATATGCTGACGAATGGCCCCTATCCCGAATATCTGAAGCGGAGGATTCTCGGGCCGGAAGGCCATCTTTCAAATGAGGACTGCGGGAAAGCACTGCGCAGCACGGTAAACGAGGACACGGGCACTGTGATGCTCGCACACATCAGTGAGAAGAACAATACACCGGAGCTTGCCGAAAGAACCGTAAGAGCGCACATACCGGCAGATATAGACATCCGCCTCACAGGAAGAGAACCTACAGGAGAAATAAGGCTTTAGCGCTCTTTTTTGCGGTATATCTTTTTCCTTGAGTTTATCAGTTCAAGCCCCATCCTTTCCGGTTCTGAAATCATCTCGGTTTTCCCGGTTATCACATATCCCCCGGGTCTCGCGCAGTTCGCTGCTTTTTTGAAGATGGTTTCTTTTGCACCCTTTTCGAGAAATATCACGACATTCCTGCATAGAACGATATCCATATTCGGAACCGGAAATTTCGTTATATCCCGACTTATGAAGTGCACCATCTTTTTGATATCGTCCTTTACCACGAATGTTCCTTTTGAGGGGATGAAATATTCGGCGAGAATCGCATGCGGCACATTTATCAGCCTTTCTCTGGGATATCTTCCGTTTTTTGCAATCTCTATCGCACCCCCGTCTATGTCGGTACCCCACACCGATATTTCAGGATTCAATCCCATCATCTTCGATATCTTATCTGCGAGAATCGCGAGGGAATAGGCTTCCTCCCCTGTGCTGCATCCCGCGCTCCACCCCCTGAACCCGGAATATCCAGTCTTCTCATTTTTTTTAAATATATTTTGAATTATTACATCTATCTCTGACCAGACATCCGCATCTCTGAAGAATTCGCTGACCCTGATGGAGAGCGATTCCATGAACTTTGTCATCTCGTTCCTATCGTATTCGAGATATCCGAGGTATTCCCGTACGGAGGAAGTGCCGGTCGCCAGCATTCTGCTGTTTATCTTTCTTCCGAGGAACTCGGAGGAGAACAGCGAGATATCCATGCCGTTTTCCGCCATAAGTCTTTTGATTCCTTCTATTTCCCCTTTCCGCAGCTTCACAGAATTACTCGCATTTGCAACTATTTATCCTCTTTTTACCGATTCTCATTTTCGATAGAGATAGGAAAGCCTTCATATACTTTCGAGAGGAAGATAGAATCCGGGGATAAGTTGAAAGTGATGGTAGTGGATGACTCGAGGTTCATGAGGAAGACGCTGCGGGACATACTGACCGACGGCGGATTTCGCGACATAATAGAGGCAAGAGACGGGTATGAGGCGCTCTCTCTCATGAAAAGGTATAGGGTGGATATAGCCACCGTAGACATAGTGATGCCGAAAATGAACGGATTGACCCTCATAAAGAAGATAAAGAGTGTGTCTCCGGGAACCGCGGTGGTCGTATGTTCGGCGCTCGGCCAGAGAAGTATGGTAAAGAGGGCCCTCGAACTCGGCGCTCAGGAATTCATAGTCAAGCCTTTCAGAAGGTCGGAGGTCATAACGGTATTCGAGAGTCTGAGATATATGCCGGCACTACAGAAAATAGAGATAAGTGTGTGAGGCAGAGCCTCGATTAAAGCTTTTTAAACCGGCTGCCCAGATTCTTCATGACGCCGGGAAAGGTCGTATACTCCATCTCTTGAAGCGGCAGCCTGTGCGGTTCGAAAGGTCCGTGCCTTCTCATGTATTCCGCAACATACTGCGCTTTTTCTCTGGTATAATCGAATGCAGGGTCATCGAACAGGTCCGTCGGACCCACAAGCTTTCCGTTAGCGAGTTGGAATCCGAGAGCTATCACTCTGGGCGGTCCGTCGAATCTCGTGCATTTTGCATTCTTAACACCAACAGGCATTATCGGCCCGTTATGGCTTCCCCTCATCCAGCCGGAAACAAGGTGCGGGAATGCCCACGGCTCCAGAACCTCTCCGAGTGCCGGAAGTCCGCTCTGTGCTCTGACTATGCCAACAGGGTCGTCCTTCCCAACATATTTTCCCGCTATCTGGTACAGCTTTTCCGTGGAAATAACCGCAGCCGGCTCGTCCTTCGGGAATTTGTCGGTATTTCTGGAATAGACCCTTTTTATGACGAACCTCGATTTTGTGCCGATGAGCGCAAGTATGTCATATGTTTCCTCCGGTGTGTTCATGAAAACCTTTTTGTGCTCCATTATGTCCCATATCTCGAAGGTAAAGCCGTTGTGCATGCTCGGATCTATAACAAGTCCGGGTGTGTTGAACGGGTCTGCGAACATCCTGTATATCGGAAGGTTGAATGCACCGGGCTCTGTTTTGTCCATCATAAAGGCTATGACAGGCTCCCCTTTTCTTTCCTCGAACTCCATTTCGGCAACACCCGGGCCCATACCCTTTATATTGCCGGAGAAAGCATCCTTCAGGAGGTCCTGTCCCGCACCGTATAGTTTGAGTTCCTTCGCTACTTCGGTGCATCTCTCGAATGTTTTCCATGCCATCTCATGTATCTCTTTGTTGTCCGCCCCCTTCGTGTGCGTCATTATGAGCTCGAGGTCATCGCCGGCATGAGTCACATGGAAATCCCTGATAAGCCCCTTTTTAACGGCTTTTTGCATCTCTTTTTCCGCAGTCTCTATAAGTTTCGGATGCACCAGAGAATGACCCGGCCATCCGCCTACATCCGCCTTTATTATGCTGAATGTTACTTTCATGCTATCACG
>CAZQEG010000077.1:0-4454 GCA_964591575.1 uncultured Thermoplasmata archaeon | reverse complement strand
ACATTGAACATATTGGTGCCTTTCACTGTCATAACGGGTATTCCCAGATCATTCACCACCTGCCACGAATAATCCGAGACAAGATCCATCATCAGAGCTCCTTTCGGATTGTAGTGCATGTGCCCCACATCGCTCATCTCCTCCCATTCCATACCGAATTTCTGGCATAACCTGGCATATTTAGGCTCCGATTTTCCAGCTTCCTTATGGAGCGCCTCTTTCTTGACCATTATTGAGAATGCATCGTCATCCAGGTGCGCCTCATCCACTTCGGTCTCGGCCCCGTCATGCTCCAGTATCAGGAATTTCTCCTCGCCTTCGGGCTTTTTCGCCTCTTTTTTCGCCTTTATCTCCCTGGAAAGCTCGCTGAGAGGGTGCCCTTTGCATGAGATTCTGAATGCTTTGTACCATCCGAACGGAGCCCTTCCAACTTCCCCGTTGAAACCGCTCTTTACCACGGATTCGAGATATTTCAGGAGTTTGATTGCTATTTCCGGTGCTGCGAGACTGCTGCTGAGATGAGCATAGGGATACAGCATTACCCTCTCCGCTTTAACGGTCTTTGCCACCCTGATTATCTCATCCTTTGCAATTTCGACATCTGCGGCCGAGTCGCCCCTCTCAATAGCGGTGAATACAACAAGAGCCTCTTCCATCCTCCTACTTTCCATTCCTCGGGGTATATCTTCCGCAACTTTCGCCCTCTTTTTTGCTTCGTATTCGATGTAATCCGAATGTATCAGGAGTATCTTCAAGAAATCACCGGCTCACAATCGGCACCCATATAAAAAGATAGGCCGAAATGGAGAATCAGAGAGAAAGTAAAATATACTTGCGTATTTATGGCAGAATGGAGCGCATATGAAAATTCTCGTCCTCGTAGTGGACCGTGATAACGACTTCGGAGAAAAAGCAGGGGTACGCAGCCCCATAATCGGTAGAAGGGCGAATCTCGATGCTGCGGTCAAGCTGGCTCTGAAGGACCCCGAAGACAGCGATACCAACGGGCTTTTCTCTGCAATATCCCTCTATGACCGGCTTAAAAGGGAGAAGAAGAGTGCGGAGATAGCCACAATATGCGGAGATTCCAATGTGGGACGTGACTCGGATACCAAGCTTGCCAGAGAGATTGACTTCCTTATAAAGAAGGTGAAGCCGAAATCCGTGTATCTTGTCTCGGACGGTGCGGAGGACGACTACATAATTCCGATAATAAGTTCGAGGATAAAGATAGACCATGTGAAAAGGGTGTATGTCAGGCAGAACAGGAGCATAGAGAGTTCCTATTACCTTATCGCAAAGGCTCTCAAGGACGAGAAGTTCAGGAAGAAGATAACGGTTCCCATAGCTCTCGGCCTCATGTTCTACGGAATACTCGTTGGGATGACACCCTTCCTTCTTTATGTGATATTGAACGGAATAGTGGGGACACTGTCGCAGACAAACCTTCTCTCGCAGTTCGCAGGCGGTACTTTCATAGCTCTCCTCGGCCTCTATATGCTTTCATGGGCATATGCCATCGATGATAAGCTGGTGAGGGCAGTGAGCAATTACAAGAAGAATCTGGAGAGGGGGAGCGCAACGCCGTATTTCACAACCGTCGCTTCAGTGCTCGTACTATTTGGGATGGCTCAGGCATGGGATGCGTGGACCGGTGTTCAGGGTGATCTGACCAAGCACATCCTTTATTTCATAGCCGCAGGGATGTGGTGGTGGATATTCGGCGTACTTCTGCACGAAGGCGGGTATGTGGTCGATGCATATTCGATGAAAGGAATCATTCCGAAAAGCTTCTGGATAATCACGTTTTCCACCACCGCAATGGGGCTGATACTATGGGCCGTTCTGGACTCCGTAAAGCTGGTCCTCGGTTATGCGAAGCTCACGAACACAGTGTTTTATATCTATCTTTCGATATCCCTCGCAGCGTTTCTGGTAATAAGCGCCGTATGGGTCAGCAGAAGCACGAGGAAAAAGGCGAGAATAGAAGCTCAGTGGAGAAAGTGATGAGATGTGCAGACAGCTTGAGAATGGCTCTTTTGTCAGGGGAAATCTGCCGAGGGGCTGCATCCTGTGCGGTCCTGGGAGGAAGATGGTACTGTTCGTTACGGGACTGTGCGATTCCAGCTGTTTTTACTGCCCGTTATCCGAGCATAAAAAGAACACGGATGTGGTGTACGCCGATGAGATGCCTGTCCGCAGTGACGAGGATGTCATAACAGAAGCGGAGCTAATCGGAGCGAAAGGAACCGGCATAACAGGCGGAGACCCACTTAAAACACCAGAGAGAACGGAGCATTACATCCGCCTTCTGAAGGACAGCTTTGGGAAAGAGCATCACATTCACCTGTACACGGCAACATTCGACTATGGAAAGGTGAAGATGCTGGCTGATGCGGGGCTGGACGAGATAAGGTTCCATCCTCCGGCTGAGACATGGAAGAACTTCGCTGAAACCCCGCTTTACGGGCGCTTGAAGGAGATTCTCAAATTGCCTCTTGATGTTGGTGTTGAGATTCCGGCGCTCCCCGATATGAAAGAGGAGATAGTGTCCCTCATACATGCGCTTGATGCAATGGGCGTGAAATTCATAAATCTCAACGAACTCGAATTCGCAGAGACGAACTACAGAGCGATGCTTGACAGGGGATACAGGATGAAAGGGGATATTTCGAGCGCTGCGGCGGGAAGCGAGGAGATGGCACGAGACATAGTGAAGAACACTGAGGCTTCCATGACAATCCATTACTGCTCGGCGTCTTTCAAGGACGGAATCCAGCTGAGGAACCGGCTGAGGAACAGAGCCGTAAATGTTGCAGAGGAATATGAGATAATAACCGATGACGGGACGCTTATGAAAGGCCTGATATACTGCGAAGACCCCGGAGAAGCCGCTAAAAAGCTGATGACCGAATACGAAGTGCCTTCGGAACTGCTCAGTATTGACGCGGAGCGCTCCGTGATAGAGATTGCGCCGTGGATAATAGAGGAGATCTATCGGGAGATTCCGTGCAGAGCATATGTCGTGGAGGAGTATCCCACATGGGACCGGCTTGAAGTGGAGAGAATTCCTTTGGGACGGAGCGGTGAAGATGAACCTCGATGAGAGCAGGAGAAGGCTTGTGGAAGCCCTGAAGGATGAGGGAATACTCAGAAGCCCCCGGGTGATAAGGGCCGTGATGAAGGTTCCGAGGGAGAACTTCGTTCTGCCTTTTTACAGAAAGCAGGCATATTCGGATTATCCCCTGCCTTCCGAGGGCGGTCAGACGATATCAGCGCCTCATATGGTCTCCATGATGACCGAACTCCTCGACCTCAGACCCGGGCATAAGGTCCTTGACATAGGAACCGGCACAGGATACCATGCGGCCGTGATGGCAGAGATAGTGGGACCGGAAGGGCACATATACGGGGTGGAAATAGCGCCCAGGCTGGTGGAAATCGCAAGAGAGCGCATAAAAAATCTTGGTTACGAAAATATAGAGATTCATGCGGGAGACGGTTCGTTAGGAATGAGGAGCAGAGCACCTTTCGACAGGATACTGGTGGCATGTGCTCCCCCGGAAATCCCTTCTCCGCTTGTGGAGCAGCTGAAGGACGGAGGAAAAATGGTAATACCTGTGGGGGCCGGAGAGCAGAGGCTGATGCTCGTGGAGAAGAGCGGGGGGAAGATAAAGAAGAGCTTTCACGGCTACTGCATCTTCGTGCCGATGAAAGGAATATATGGGGCGAGGTACTGATATGTATGCGAAGAAGTCTCTCGGTCAGCATTTCATGGTGGATGAAAGGATACTCCGAAGAGAGGTGGAATATGCGGGCATCGAAAGCGGAGATACCGTCCTCGAGGTGGGGCCGGGAACCGGAAATCTAACGAAATATCTCGCATCCGCATCCGAAAGGCTTTATGTAATAGAGAAGGACCCGGTACTCGCATCCGTCATCCGTCAGAGATTTTCCGAGGTCGAGGTTCTGGAAGGCGATGCTCTCCGCATGGAGTGGCCTGATTTCGACGTGATGGTCTCCAACATCCCGTATAAGATATCATCACCCCTGACTTTCAGGCTTCTTAAGCACGATTTCAGAACAGCCGTGCTTACATACCAGAGAGAGTTTGCGGAGAGAATGGTCGCAGCTGCAGGAGAGCCGGCATATTCAAGGCTCAGTGTCATGGTATATTACCGAGCCGAAGCGGAACTTCTCGAGGTGATACCGAAGAGCGCTTTTCGTCCGATGCCGAAGGTAGAATCGGCTGTGGTCAGGATAAGACCGAGGAAAGACCCGCCGTTTTCACTGGAGGATGAGGAGATGTTCGACGAGGTGGTGCGTACCCTCTTCGCTTCCAGAAGAAAGACGGTGCGTGCCGCTCTCCGGAAGAAATACCGCATCAATAACATCGAATACGGCGACATGAGGGTGGAGGAACTGACACCCGAGGAAATCGCTGAGATAGCGAA
>CAZQEG010000076.1:0-4476 GCA_964591575.1 uncultured Thermoplasmata archaeon | reverse complement strand
GCCTTCATTTATTATGCATTTATGTCCCTCTTTATGTCTTTATCTCGGAAATATCCTGAAGTGTAAGAGAAAATTTTTTATAGTGAATAAGAGAGGATTAATCGATGTCGCTCCCCAGCATATATGCTTTCGTCTCACTGACCTCTGCGGTTATTCTGGCTTTTCTCGTAGTTTATGCTCTGAAAATAGATATTCACTCGAAAACGAACATTCTGGGAGCTCTCTTTTTCTCGCTCCTCTTTCTGTGGAGCGCTCTGGAGTTCATCGAAAGAACCGCTTCGGACGAATACACCGCATTAATTGCTGTCTACGGGATAATCGCCGTGGTCATAATGGCACCTCCCGTGCTCATTCATTTTTCCGTGGTCTTTCCGTGGAAGAGAAAGGAAGCAGGTCCCCCTATACTGATATTCTATGCGCTTAGTTTTCTCCTTCTTTCTTTCCATCTGAGCTCGAATGCATTTGTCTCGGGCATTGAGCGGTATTTTGCCGGATACGGCATGGTTCCCGGGCCCCATATTTACTATCTCTATGCATACGTGGCCCTTTCCGCCTTTGCCAGTATAGGGATTCTTCTGAATTCGTATTCCCATGCAAAAAGCGAGATAGCGGTGGAAAAACTGAAATATCTCATAATAGCCATCGGTATAGTGGTCATATTCGTTACGGCCACGGGATTCTTTCCTCTGCTCTACGGAGACTTCAACGCTTATCCTCTGACAACGCCCTCCTTCATAGTGGCAGGGCTCATAATCATATACTCTATGAAGAAATACAATGTTTTCCTGCCGGAAACAAGCTCGGAATCCGCGGGAAAGGACGGTGGCGAGGGCGGTGTCAGGATTCTCCCCAGAGAGATCGCTTTTCTGGACTTCTACGAATCGGTGCGCTCCGGTAAGAAGGGGATGTGCCTCACGACCGTACCTCCGGCGGAGATAAAGGAGGAGATGGATGCGAAAGACCTTCCGGTCATGGATATCTCGAAGATAGCGCAGAAGAATGGCGAAAAGAGAAGTTTGATACCTTTCATGATAACAGATGCCCTGATGGAGAAGAATGTCGTGGTTCTTCTGGACGGCATGGACCAGCTGCTTGACGGAGACGAATATCAGAACCTTCTGATGGACCTCAAAAGGATAAACCCCCGGGAAAGCCTGCTCATAATCTCCGAGACAAGAGACCATGTGGTGCGTAAGAAAGAGTCGCACTCCAGCACGATTTATTCGTATCCCAGATTGATGTGATCATATCTGGCATGCGCTCTTCACGAACTTCACGGCTTTCACTCCCGCAAGGCTTCGGAACTCGGTGAGCAGCCCTCTTATCCTTTCTCCCGAGCCTCGGACAACATACACCTCCAGGCAGTTCCCCGGGTCTATGTGCGTGTGCATCATGGTGGATATTTCGGGATAGCTGTGCTGGATGGACATCAGCCTG
This sequence comes from uncultured Thermoplasmata archaeon, assembly GCA_964591575.1. Classification (GTDB taxonomy): domain Archaea; phylum Thermoplasmatota; class Thermoplasmata; order WALJ01; family WALJ01; genus CAZQEG01. The sequence continues at coordinate 3,039 of CAZQEG010000076.1, read as the reverse complement.
TATTTTTTGACATCCCTGCCGTAGAGCAGCGTTATCACCGCTATGCTGTCCTTCTCTTCGAGGTTCCAGTCGCATTCGCTTATGAAGTTCCTTATAAGGTCCCTCATGGCCTCGGACCTCGTCGAATACCCTCTTTGCCGGAATCCGGTGTCGAACCTTTCGAGAAGTTCGTCGTCTATTGACATGCTCACTATCATGTTATTAAGAAAAACTCCCCTACTAAATAAACTTTATTAATTGATGCGAAACTTTTAAATAAAGAACTCGGGAGAAGAAGGGTCATGAAAAAAGCGATAATGGTAGCAGCTGCCGTACTCCTGCTTGCGCTTGCGCCTGTGGTGGAGACGGAGGCGGCCGGAGAAAAGGTCAATGTAGTGGTAACTATAAATGTCCTTCAGGATATTACGCAGCAGATAGGGGGAGAGCATGTTAATGTCAGAAGCCTTGTAACCGGTCTGGAGAACCCGCACACGTATTCCACAACGCCTGACGACAAAAGTGCGGTGGAGAATGCTGACCTTTTCGTTGAGGTCGGAATGGGCCTGGAGCCCTGGGCAGGGCAGCTCTCGTCCGACATATCCGCCTCTAAAATACTGGTCGTCTCCGATAACTGCACGAAGCTGGGAAGCAATCCCCATGTATGGATGGACCCGGAGAACGGAAAGGCGATAGCGGCCGCCGTCGAATGGAGGCTGGAAAGGATAGACCCCCAACACGCAGCGGATTACCGCGCAAATCTCCAGAGTTTCGATGAAAAGGTGAGCTCTGCCGAAGACAGGGTGATTGCGCTCGGAAATCAGGTGACAGGAAAGGGAGTGATAACCGCCACACCCGGTTTTTCGTACCTTCTTCACAGGATGAACATAACGGAGGTTGCCACGCTTATAAAGCAGCCCGGTTACAGTCCTTCGGTAGCGGATATCGAGAGATGCGAGGATGCGGTGAACTCCGGAAAGGCTTCGGCGGTAATAGCGATGGAGCAGTCGCCCATACCCGCGGTGGAGCAGATATCACAGGACACGGGCGCGGCGGTCATCAGCGGAAGCCCTCTTCTTGGGGTTCTGGGAATAAACCATTATACGGACCTGATAACATACAATGCGGAGGCCATATATCAGGGTATAACCGAAGGCGAGCATTCGAGGGAGACCAGGCTTCTCGAGAATCGCGTGAATGCGCTCGGTTCGCAGGTGCTGCTTCTCGGAATCACCGTTCTCTTCCTCTTTGCGCTCTTAGCGGTAGAGGCATACCAGTTGAGGAAGCTGAAAAGGGGTGACTTCTGATGAAAGCGGTGGAGTTCAGGGATGTTACCGTGGAATACGAGAACAGAACGGCTCTGAAGGATGTCAGCTTTGAGATAGAAAAGGGCGAATTCGTGGGAATAGTGGGCTCTAACGGCTCGGGGAAGACGACGACCCTCAAGGCGATGGTCGGCCTTGTAAAGCCTGTGAAAGGCAGGATAAGGGTCCTTGGGATGGATGTCCGAACCCACATTCGTGAGATAAGGGGCAGGATAGGCTATGTTCCCCAGAAGACCCGAATAAATCCGAAGATGCCCGTGCTTGTCAAGGAGGTCGTTCTCATGGGCCTCTACGGGAAGATAGGCATGCTTCATTCGCCGCACAGAACCCATCTGGAGCTTGTGAAGAGCGCTCTCCGTGATGTCGAGATGTACGATATGAAGGATGAGCCTTTCGGGCACCTCTCCGGTGGGCAGCAGCAGAGAGTTTATCTGGCGAGAGCGCTGGCACAGCAGCCCGAGATGATGCTTCTTGACGAGCCCACCACAGGTCTGGATGTCGCATCTCAGCGCTCCATAATAGAGCTGATAGCGCGGTTGAAGGAGGAAAGAGAACTGACCGTGCTCTTCGTAACACACGATGTGAACTCGATAAACCATGTTACTACGAAGGTCATGTACCTCAAGAACAGACTCGTGGCATTCGGGCCTCCGGCAGAGGTTTGCCGTGAGGACATACTGCGGAATGTCTATGATGTGCCGGTGAAGGTTGTGAGAGCGGAAGGAGAGCCCTGCGTTATAGTGAGTGATTATCATGTTCACTGATGTGTTTTTCTCACCCTATATGCAGAGAGCCCTCATCTCTGCGGGTTTTGCGGCTCTGGCCTGCGGCTTCATAGGCGTCTTCATAGTCCTCAGGGGTCTTTCCTTCATGGGTGCCGGCATGGCACACTCGGCATTCGCCGGAGTGGTTCTCGGGATTCTGATAGGTGTGAATCCCAGAGCGATGGGGCTTGCATTCGCACTTGCCATGGCGATAGGTGTTGGATACACCTCGAAGAAGGGAAAGATAGGCGAGGACGCATCGATAGGGATCCTGTTCTCATTCATGCTCGCTCTTGCGGTCCTGTTCATAAAGCTCCTTCCCGGCTACAACACGCAGGCATACGGCTATCTTTTCGGAGATGTTCTCAGCACCTCGTGGGACTCGGCCGTCGATATAGCGCTCATGTGCTTCTTTGTCGTTGCGGTAACCGCCCTGTTCTTCAAGGAATTTCAAGCGATAACATTCGACGAGGAGATGGCACTGGTGATAGGCCTTCCGGTTGCTCTCATATCCTACCTTATGCTCTCCCTGACGGCAGTCACGATAGTCGCATCCATGAGCACCGTCGGAGCGATACTTGTTTTTGCCCTCATAACCGCTCCGGCAGCGGCAGCACACCAGCTGACACATAAAATAGGGGTTCTCACCGTTCTGTCCGTGGCGTTCGCAGAGTTCTCCGTGATCGGCGGTCTTGTGACCGTTGCATTTTTCACATGGCTGCCGGCAGGTCCGGTGATAGTCTTCTATGCAGTGTTCATTTTCTTTGCGGCTATGGAAGTGTCTCCCAAGAGAAAGAGGCTGAATAAGCTTGAGACGGAGGACAAGGTGAGAGCATAAGCACTTTCACCGATTTCAATTTTTATGGGCATGGAGTGACTGTAGTCAGAGACATAAGTTTCTATCGTCAGAAATAACAGATCTATAAAGTATGCGCTTTGAAACAACAAACTTTAAATAAATGTATGTTGTTATG
>CAZQEG010000075.1:0-4645 GCA_964591575.1 uncultured Thermoplasmata archaeon | reverse complement strand
GAAGGCGAGGATATCTCCGAGGATATAGATCTCGACCTCGACAAAGAGGAATAAAAACAGACCAAAACCCTTTACTTTAAATTTCAATTTTTCCAGATATTTTTTCTACGGTCACAAGGATTTTTCCGGTTTTCACGAGGCTTTTTATCTTTTCTATGTCTTTATAGGGCGGCCGGTCCGATTCCAATCTCGGAACGTATTTCCTTATAACTTCAAGAGCTGCTTTCGTGGATGGCGAAGTATTGTATGTCCGGAATTCAAGGCCCTGGGAGGCAGCGAGAAATTCTATGCTCACTATGTCCTCTACATTCTTCAGAACTTCAAGAGCATGTCTGGCGGCATTGGCCCCCATACTCACATGGTCCTCCTGATTTGCTGATGTTGGGATTGTATCTACGCTTGAAGGGTGGGAAAGTACCTTGTTCTCCGAAGCGAGAGATGCGGCCACATACTGTGTCAGCATCAGTCCGGAGTTAAGTCCGCTGTTTTCGGTCAAAAACGGTGGAAGTCCGCTGAGATTCTCATCCATAAGCCTTGCGACCCTCCTCTCGGAGATATTCCCTGCCTCCGTGAGGGCTATTTTGAGGAAATCCATTGCGAGAGCAAGAGGCTCTCCATGGAAGTTTCCGCATGATATGCTGTCCCCTTCCGGAAAAATGAGGGGATTGTCCGTTGCTGAGTTCATCTCTATCTCAACAGCATTCTTTGCATAGTTTATGGCGTCGATTATAGCGCCGTACACCTGCGGTATGCAGCGAAGTGAATATGCATCCTGTACCTTTTTCCCACGTGCCATTTCACATATCTCGCTGTCTTTCAGCAGATTCCTCATATTTCTGGCGGACGTGGCCTGTCCTCTGTGAGCTCTGACTCTCTGCACCCTCTCATCGAACGGCAGACTGAGCCCATTTAGTGCTTCGAGACTCATGGCAGCGGCGATATGCGCATTTTTCATAAGATTTATAGAATCATATAAAATAAGTGCACCTGTAGCGTTCATGACTGGGGTGCCGTTTATCAGAGCAAGCCCCTCCTTCGCATCGAGTTCCACCGTCGGAATGCCGGCTTTTTCCATCGCTTCCTTCCCGGACAGTATCTTTCCCTTGTATTCCGCCTCACCTTCACCTATCAGCACAAGAGCCATGTGTGCAAGCGGAGCGAGGTCCCCGCTCGCGCCGACGCTTCCTTTTTCCGGAATTACAGGATGTACGCCATTGTTAAGCATATTTACCAGTTTTTCTACAACCTCGGGTCTTATACCTGAGTATCCTTTGGCAAGGGCATTTGCTCTGATAAGCATGGTGGCCCTAACAATCTCGGTTGAGAGAGGTTTGCCAACACCGGATGCGTGGCTGAGCACGATGTTCCTCTGGAGTTTTTTCACATCTTTCTGTGGAATTATCACATTCTGCAGGTATCCGAAGCCTGTTTTTATACCGTAAGCGATGCGCTCCCCATTCACTATGTCCTCTACGACCTTTCTGGACGCTCTCATTTTTTTCATGGCATCTTCGGATATTTTCACCTTTTCGAAATTTCTTGCAACCCGGACAACCTTTTCTATGTTCAGGTTTTCCCCGTCTATCTCTATCATTTTTACACCTTTTTTAGGCTCTCGCGTATCTTTTCCAGCCTTTTTTCCCGCTCTGCAGCCTCTTTTTCCTTCCTTTCGAGCTCGTCTTCCCTCTTATTCAGATCTTTTTCCCTCTTCTCCAGTTCTTTCTTCATAGATGTGATTTCCTCCTCTCTTTTCCGGATGTCCTCTTCCGAAGCTTTTTCCCTCTCCGATAGGATATTTTCCCTGTCTTCCAGCTCGTTCTCCTTCTTTGTCAGTTCTCCCTGTTTTTCGAGGAGCTCTTTGATTCTATTTTTCAGCTCAAGTTCCTTCACTTTTACGGATTTCTCCTTCTCATCGATATTTTTCTCGAGATGCCTGAGGGATTTCTCCCTTTCTTCGCTCTTTTTTTCCGAGACTTTCAGCTTTTTCTCCCTCTCCTCGATGTCTTTCAGCCTGCTGTCAAGCCCTTTCTTGCGCTCTTCGATTTCCTTTTCTGCGCTCCCGACCGTTTCTTCCCTGCCGGTAAGCTCTTCTTCCCGCTTTTCGATGTCTTTCAGCCTTTTATCGAGGGCAGATTCCAGAACGCTGAGATCTTTCTCCTTTCGGTTAAGCGATTCCTCTCTGGCCTTAAGCGCATCTTCCATTTTTTCCAGCTCTTTCCCCTTCTTCTCTGCCTTCTTTTCCGCCTCATTCACACTGCTCTCTCTCTCGGCAAGAGCCTTTTCACGGAGCTCAAGCTTTTCATTCAGGCCATTCAGTTCTTCTTCTCTGGCAGAAATCTCCGCCTCTTTCTTTTTCAGCGATTTTTCAAGGGTTTGGAGTGCTTTTTTCGCTCTCTCAAGCCTTCCTTTTTCATCGTCTATCTTTTTTCTCTCCTTTTCGAGTGCTTTTTTCATACCGGATATTTCCTTCTTTTCTTCGTCTGTCGATTCTTTCATATTTTTCAGTTTTTTTCTCTCGGAATCAAGAGAGAGTCTGACATCTTCTATCTCCAGTTCCTTCCTTCGCAGTTCCTCTCTCGTACTCGCAAGCTCTTTCTCTCTTTCTTCGAGCTCCGATTCTCTCTCGGATATCTCACGCATCCTCTCTTTTTCGGATTTTTCCCTTCTTTTTATCTCTTCAAGCCTTTCCTTAGTAAGGGCCTCCCTTTTTTCCAGTTCTTTCTCCGTCTTTTTGAGCCTTTCCGCCTTCTCGTCGACCTCTTTCTTTTCTCCTCTCAGGGCCTCTCTGTCCACATCCAGTTTCTTTTCCATCTTAAGAAGCCTTTCTTCCCTTCTGACATGCTCCTCTATCTGGCGCTCCAGCCTTTTTCTGACCCTCTCGTTCTTTTCTTCCATGTCTTTCAGCTGCGCCCACGATTCATCCAGCCTTGACCTTTCGTCATCCATCTCTTTCTTCCGCTTTATGAGCTCTATCTCCATTGCTTCAAGCTCTTTTTCTTTTTTCCTGACCTCTGCCTCTCTGTCATAAAGCTCCTCTTTCTGCCTTTCTATCTCCTTCTTCTCCCGTTCGATGTCTTCTTTTTCATAGTCACGCCGGACCGCTTTTATACGCTCTATACCGCCTTCTTCGTCAATAGGCGGGAGATGTTCCGGCCTTCTCGATATGCGATCTATTTCCCTCAGCACATCTCCTTTTCGATAGTCCATGACCCAGTCGGGGAATACCTTTCGCAGGTAGTCGACATCTATGCTAGAGCTCCTGTACCTGTAGGTGAAGACCTCTATAACGCAGTCGCCCTCCTCTGAGTCAAGAATAATCTCTTCGAGCGCATCATCTCCAAAGTGCTCCTCCTTTCCCCGATAATATGCCATGGGGCAGGTATCTCCTTTAACCACCAGATAGGACTCTGCGACGATATCATCCACTCTGGTCGTCTTTATGTATCCTTCGAAGTTTTCGTCCATCGAACCCAGTATCTCTTTCAGTGCGTCATATCCTCCGAAAGAGCTTTGAATCATCTTTCCTGTGGGGAGCCTCATGAAATTACCATGCGGTACATAGCCCTTCTGATAATATACTTTACCCTTGCAGTGTTCAGCCCTCAGCTCTTTTCATTCTCGCATCCACCACCACATGTGCGATTCCGGGGGCATACGATTTCACTTTTCTCGCATTTGCCCCGATAATCGAATATCCTGCTTCTTTTGCGGCTGCCTTTATCCTCAGCAGCGGTCTCTCTGGAAAAAGCTCAAGGGGACATGTTTCGTGGTAGTGGACCGTTCCTTCGTCTTTCAGGGATTCAAACGCATACGGAAGGAACAGATGGGTCGTTCCGAGATATCCCATGATTACCCGGTCTGCCGCATTTTTCGGGCATCTTTCCCGGCAGTCCCCGAGGATGGGTATGACCACGCTTTTCACACCGTTGAGTTCTATGTTCTCTTGAAGGTATCCGAAAGACACGGGATTCTTTTCGCAGGCATAAACTCTCTTGGGTCTGGAGTGCACGGCAGCAGGTATGGAAAAATAGCCAATGCCTGCAAACATATCGACCAGAACCTCGTTATGTGACGGAAGATAGGCCATCCTTGCCCTTTCATCTATGTTTCCCGATGAGAACATCAGCTTCGACGCATCGAACTTAAATCTTATCCCGTTCTCCATATGAACTGTCTCGGCATCATCTCCAAGAAGAAATTCGACGAGCGGTTCCCTGTATTCTCCTTCGATTCCTCCGATATCTCTGAGAACCGTCCTTGCACCCAGCACATCCGCATATTCTCTTGCTATACTTTCCTTGAATCCTTCGAGGGCTTCCGGAATCCTGAGAATGAGCACATCTCCGAACAGTTCCCATTTTCTCGGAAGCAGGGCACTTTTTTCGCCAAGATTCAGCTTTTTTTCTATGATTTTAAAAGGCGCCGGCGCTCTTTCCCTGAACACCGGTCTTTCCTGTTCGACAATATTTCCGTATCTCTTCGCATATTCTGTCATTTCCTCTTTCACAGGTATCTCTATCCATATGCCGTTTCTGAGAAACCTCCTCTCTCTATCCACCGCACCAATATCGAGCAGCTTTTTTCTGACATCTTCGGCCGATGTTCTCTCGATTCTCAGAGCAGGATACACGACTAACCAATAGCT
>CAZQEG010000074.1:0-4668 GCA_964591575.1 uncultured Thermoplasmata archaeon | reverse complement strand
TCGGATAACATGGCCCGGGTAAAGCTTATAACAGACCCCACGGAAATCGTGTATGCGCTCCGATGCCTTGATACAGAGGTAAAGAGAAGACTTTTTACCGAACTTCTTGAGAACTGGAGGACGGTGGACGACATCAAGAAGGAGTACGGGAAGGCCGGAATAAGAGCGCTCCAGCTTTTTGCGAAGATGCATCTCTTGGAGAGCCAGTGGAGGCCGACACCGGGGAACCCGGAACCCGTGAAAGCATACCACATATTATATGACGGATTTCACATAGACCTGACCTCCTCGATAACCGATATGATAGAGGTCCTGACCGCCACTGTGATGTCCGAGAGGGAGTTCAAGAAGATAGACGACAGAATGGTGGAACTCGTCGGGGATAAAGGGATATATCTCGGAGACCTGATAGATGCACTTGGGCTCTCCCCGACAATGGTAAAGGCCCTTGTGAGGCGCTCTGCGAGGGTTATGTACAGGGGTCAGACAGTTGACCCGGTGAAGATAGAATGATAGCTGTCCTCCGGTGGGGGCACAGAATTCCCCGGGATTCCCGAATAACCACGCATGTGGTGCTTGCGGCCCGTGCTTTCGGGGCGGACCTCGTATATGTGGATGAGAAGGACAGTGTATTGGAAGATACCATAAGATCCGTTGTGGAGAGATTCGGCGGGGATTTCGAGCTGAGAACCGGTGTGAGCTGGAAAAAAACAATCAAAGAATGGAAGGGCACGAAGGTGCATCTCACGATGTACGGGGAGCACATTGACGACGCTATCCAGAAGATACCTAAAGATGATGTCCTCATAATTGTCGGGGCTGAAAAGGTTCCCCCGGATTTTTACGAACTTGCGGATTTCAATGTGGCCGTTGGGAATCAGCCGCACAGCGAGGTGGCGGCGCTCGCCGTTTTTCTGGACCGACTTCTCGGTGGGAAAGGCCTTGACAGGCGCTTTGAAGGCGGGAAAGTGAGGGTGATTCCCAATCCAAGAGGAAAGACGGTGGAAGAACATGATCCCAGATGAAGAGGAATGTATGGCGCTTCTGAAAAGAGCAGGATGCGAAGAGAATGTCATCAGGCATGTAAAAGCAGTTGCCGCACTTGCGGTGAAGATGGCCGAGAGATGCGGGGCAGATGTCGAACTTGTCAGGGCCGGAGCGCTCCTCCACGATATCGGAAGAGGAAAGACCCACGGTATAGAGCATGCGGTGGTGGGAGCGCAGATGCTCCGCGAATGGGGATATCCCGAAGAACTGGCAAGAATTGTCGAAAGGCACATAGGTGCCGGAATAACTGCGGAAGAGGCAAAGGCTCTCGGCCTTCCGGAGAGGGATTACATTCCCGAAACTCTGGAGGAAAAGATAGTCGCAGAGGCCGACAACTATGCGGGCGAGGGCGAGGATGGAATAAGAGCGCTGAGCGAGAGGCTGAGAAAAAGGCGCAATCCTGATGCGGCCGAAAGGGTCATAAGTCTCCACGAAGAGATGAAAGGATGCATTGAGTGAATTCTGGGATAAACTTTAAAGATATGATGCGGATAAGGGTACAAGGTGAAATAATGAGCGACTTCTCAAGACTTCTTGCGGAAAGAACGGGTTCGATGAAAGCCTCTGAGATAAGGGAACTTCTCAAATATGCCAGCGTACCGGGAGTAATATCATTTGCGGGCGGGCTTCCGAATCCGGAATCCTTTCCTGTGGGGGGCATAAGGGAGATAACGGACAGGATCCTTGACGAGAGGGGAAAGACAGCACTTCAATACGGAACGACCGAGGGCCTCCCCGCGCTCAGAAAGGCAATAGCAAAGAGGATGTCCGAACAAAAGAATGTACATGCCGATGTCGATAATGTCATAATAATGAGCGGCTCTCAGCAGGCTCTCGACCTGCTGGGGAAGCTTTATATGGAAAAAGGAAAGGTTGCGATAGTGGAAGGGCCGACATATCTGGCCGCGCTCGGCGCTTTCAGGCCTTACGGGGGAGACATCATAGGAATCGAGATGGATGACGAAGGTATGAAAACCGAGCTTCTCGAAGAGGCGATAAAAATCCTTGAGCGGGATGGAAAGACCGTGCCGTTCATTTATACGATTCCCACATTCCAGAACCCTTCCGGCGTTACGATGAGCGAGGAAAGAAGGAAGCATCTTCTGGAGATAGCGGCTGCGCACGATGCGCTCGTTGTCGAGGACGACCCCTACGGAGAGCTGAGGTACTCCGGAAAGGAACTGCCGTATCTGAAGGCTCTTGACAGGGACGGCAGGGTGATATATTTCGGAACGGTATCGAAAATACTAGCACCCGGCCTGAGAACAGGTTGGGTCATAGGTGAGAGCGAAATAATATCCAAATTCGTCATAGCCAAGCAGGCAGCGGACCTCTGCACGAACACTCTGGCGCAGAACATAATCGCAGAGGCGTTCTCCAGCGGAATGCTTGACCGGCATATACCGGATATAAGAGCCCTGTATTCCAGAAAGAGGGACCTCATGCTCGATTCTCTCGAAGACAGCATGCCGGATGGGGTTACATGGACAAAGCCCGAAGGCGGGATGTTCCTCTGGGTGAGGCTTCCCGAGGGCATGAATACCAAGGAGATGTTCCCGAAAGCTCTTGAAAAGAAGGTGGCATATGTTGTCGGAGAGGCCTTCTATCCGGACAGGAGCGTCAAGAATGCGATGAGGCTGAACTTCACATACTCCTCCGACGAGGAGATAAAGGAAGGCATAAAGAGGCTGGCCGATACCATCAGAGGATATATGTGATATGGAGGCCATTTCCGCCCTTCTCATCATTTCGATGGCAGTCTTCTCCCTGTATCCCTTAATATTCGGAAAAAGGGCCACCATATCTCTGGTCCTTGCGAATCTTTTCGTATTTTCTGTGGTTCTCTTCCTGTATTTCACATCGAGAGGAAATTTCTATGCCGTCATGCGGGACCTGATTTTTTACCCTTCGGATATTCTCTCACCGAGGGCTTACACCATGCTCACCTCCGCATTCCTCCACTTTGCTCCTCTTCACATCTTCATGAACCTCGTGTTCCTCTTTCTTCTCGGATTCCCCCTCGAGATAAAGGCGGGTGCACGTAAGGTGGTGCTCGTGTATCTTATATCGGCGCTGGGCGGTTCGATACTTTATGCGGTCCTCTCACCGGCCAATGTCCCCGCTCTTGGAGCTTCGGGAGCGATATCCGGCCTTTTGGGCGCTCTCGTGGCACTCTACCCCAGAGACGAGATTCCTATGTTTGTCGGTCCGATATTCCTGACAAGAACGCCGGTGTATCTGGCGGCCGCTGTTTTTCTCCTCACGGAAGCCGGTTATTCCTACATTGGTGGCGGCAACATAGCGCACACCGCGCACATAGGCGGGCTCATCGCAGGAATGGCCACGGGCGCGGCCGTATCCAAGATTCCGTTCGGAAAAGGAGGGCATGAGAGCTATGCAGGTCTGAGAGAACTGGCCACAACGGAGGAACTCAGGGAGATATACGAAAATATAGAGAGGGCGGACAATGAAGAGATAAAGAGGGCGTGGGCCGAGGAGTTCGTGAAGGAGGCCAAATGTCCGGTATGCGGGGGACAGCTGAGCATAGATGGCAACAGGGTGAAATGCTCCTGCGGCTACAGCCTGAGGATGCAGTGAATTTTTAAATCACAGGTGTATCACCTCCCATGCTCACATTCATCGGATTGGGCCTGTACAGCGCAGAAGATGTCAGTTTGAAGGGGCTTAAAGCCATAAAGAGCGCTGACCGTGTTTATATGGAATCATACACTTCGAGGCTCATGGGCTCGGGTGCGGCCGACATGGAGCGGGTATTCGGAAAGAGGCCGGAAGTCCTGAGAAGAGAGGATGTGGAGGTCAAGAGGGAATTCATCGAGGAAGCGAGGACGATGGACATAGCATTTCTCACGGCAGGAGACCCGATGGTAGCTACCACGCATTCCGAAATCAGGCTGGACGCATTGAAAAGAGGGATAGATGTAAGGATAATACACGGAGCATCGATAATCACCGCTGCAGCAGGCCTTCTCGGCTTGCAGGCCTATAAGTTCGGGAAGATAGGGTCCATCCCGTACCCTGAGGAGAATTTCAGGCCCACAACTCCGTATAAGGTACTTCTGGACAACATGAGAATGGGGCTTCACACGCTGTTCCTTCTCGATATAAAGGAAAACGGGAGATATATGGGCCCTTCCGAGGCAATCGGGCTTCTTCTTGATATGGGGAAAGAGCTTGGAGACGATGCTTTCAACGGAGAATCATTGGTCTGTGCCGTTTCAAGGGCGGGCTCTGATATGCCGGGAATATGGTGCGGAAGTGCGGAAGACTCGTTTGGCAGGGATTTCGGAGACCCACTGCACTGCATCGTTGTGCCGGGAAAAATGCATTTCATGGAGGAGGAGGCGCTGGATTTCTTTTCCTCTCATGGGTGATATTTGAGGTATATCAGCACGAAGAACAGTATGGCGCCTGTCACCCAGAGAACGGTTCCCACAATCTCGGCGGTTCTCAGGAGAAGTGCGTATCGGACCTTTTCCTCGGTTTCCTTTTTGTATCTCTCGGAGAGCGCTCTTATTACCATGGTTTCACCAAGTGCCGTGGGCCGGACTTGAACCGGCGACTTCCAGATCTTCAGTCTGGCACTCTCCCAACTGAGTTACC
>CAZQEG010000073.1:0-4694 GCA_964591575.1 uncultured Thermoplasmata archaeon | reverse complement strand
GAGAGTTCGCCGGAACAGGAAGATTAATAAGTAAAATCACATATCTGCTGGTGATAAAATGACAAAAGCATCGATGATAGAGGTAAGGGATTTTGTTGAAAGGGAATTCGAGAGCATTGAGAAGGGCGCTCCGCTTTCCGCTCTCATGGGAAAGCTCAGGAAGAAGGAGGTTCAGGAAGCAGTTGTGATGGACGGGAAGAGGGCCGTCGGCGTAATGAGCTACGACATGCTGTTGAAGAGGAGAAATCTGCCGGCGAATGCGAGAATAGAGCATCTGATGGTTTCACCTCCGGTTCTGAGTCCTGATAACAATCTCATAGAGGCATGCGAGGTCATGTTCTCTTCAGGTCTGAGGATATGCCCGGTCGAGGAGAGAAAGGCGCTTTTCGGAGTGGTCACAAGGCGCTCCATCATGAAACTGGTTCCGTCGGTGGACGAGGTAAAAGGCATCAAGGCGGCGGAGATAATGAGTAGAAGGCCCCTTGTTGTCCGGGAAGATGACGATGTTATGAAGGTCATGGACCTGATGAGCACCCATGATATAAGAGCGGTTCCTGTGGTAGATTCCAAAGGGCTTCTCATAGGCGCTGTAGGGATTAAGGACATAGCCTCTCTTCTCATGAGGGAGAAAGACAGAGTCACGGTCGGAGACGCTGCGGGGAATAAGGAGCGGGTGAGCATAGAGGTCAAGAGCATAATGCATAGGAATCCCATATATGTCGGCCCGGAGTCCACAATGGCAGAGATAAGCGCTCTCATGACAGAGCATCATATTGGTGGTGTGATAATAACTGAGGACAGGGTTCCCGTGGGAATTGTTCACCAGATAGACATAATCGAGAGCATCTCCAATCTCGCACCCAGAGAGGGCGTCTATGTTCAGATATCCGGACTCGAAGAGGACGGCGGGATATACGAAGATATGTATTCTATAATAGAGAAATATATGAAGAAAATCGCAGATATCGTCACCCCGAGGATACTGAACATACATGTGGTTCACCATCATGACCATGAGGGGATAAACTACACAATCAGGCTCAGGATGAGCACGGAAAAGACGACATATTACGCAAAAACGGACGGGTGGAACATATTCAGAGCGCTCACCGAATCGCTTGAAGACCTCGAAAAGCAGGTGATGAAGGACAAAGAGAGGTTTCTCGATGAAAGAAGGAGACGAGCCTGATATAGAGGTGGTTTCCGGTATCGTCGATATGCATTCGCTTGTTCGCGAGGCGGTCTCCCGCGGAATAACAGCCGTAAATCCGGATATCGTGTGCGGCAGGGACCACATAGTCTCCGCATGGCTCCATGCCGTAAGGGAATTCCACAGAGGGACTGCGAAAGGGGACAGCATATCCACGGAGTTCCTGAGATATCTCACGGGCGAAAGGCAGATTTCCACCGCAATAGAGCGTGCGAAGATAGTCGGAGAAACAGCAGTGCTGGTCTCGGAATCCTCCCTCGATGCCCTTATAGAAGATTTCGGACTTAAACGGGAGAATATCGAGATGAGATGCGATAGAGCGAGATTGATGTCCCTCGGAATGAGTGAAGAGGCCTTCGGGGCCCTTGGAGAACGGGCGGCGGACTGGATTCTGGAGAAGAGCGCTCTGGTGGCGGTACTCTGACATTCATAGTCCTGGATGGTATAGACGGATGTGGGAAGAGCAGCCATGCCAGAAGACTTGCGCACCACCTCACGAGGTCCGGGAGGGAAGCGCTGCTTTTAAAGGAGCCGACCGGTGAGAGTCCGGCGGGTAAAAGACTGGAAATGGCCCTGAAATCAGGTATGCGCCCGTCTCCCGAGGAAGAACTCGAGCTATTTGTGGAGGACAGGAGGTGGGATGTGGAGAACCGCATAGTTCCCGCCATTAAAGAGGGAAAGGACATCGTGATGGACAGGTATTACTACAGCACCATCGCTTATCAGGGGGCGCTTGGCATCTCCGAGGAGCGCATAATGGAGATGAACTCATTCGCACCGGCTCCCAATCTGGCGATAATACTGGATATATTGCCCGAGATTGCCGTGGAACGGATAAGCAGGCGCGGAACTGGAAATTATTTCGAGAAAATCAACTATCTCAGGAAGGTCAGGAAGATATTCCTTTCCATGAGAGATATGCCGGAGGTCGCTATAATAGACTCATCAGGTGATTATATGGAGACAGAGCGCTCCATAATGAGCGCGGTTTCAAGGGTCATTCCCTGATTCCGAGCATCTTTTCCGCTTTTGCTCTGTTCTTCTTAACGGTCTCATCGACCTGCCGGTATATGCTGTTCCCATGGGAGTCTATACCCACCACCAGCGGTCCGAGGCCCTCCGCTTCGAGTATCCATACGGCCTCCGGCATGCCGAACTCATACCACTCGACCCCGCGCACCTTTTTGAACGCCGAAGCAGCGAGGGCAGCAGCACCCCCGGTCATTGCGAGATATACAGCCCCGTGTTTTTTCATCGCTTCCACAGTCGGCTCGGACATGCCTCCTTTGCCTATTATCGCCCTGATACCGAAGCGCTCTATGAACTCGGGCTCCAGTGAATTCATGCGGGAACTGGTTGTCGGCCCGGCAGCTATAACCTTCCATTCCTCCCCGTATTTCTTCATTATGGGGCCGCAGTGGAAGAGAACCATATTTTTGAAGTCCACAGGCGGCTTTTTCCCCTCTTTTGCAAGCTCGAGGGAGTGTATGTGAACCTCATCCCTTCCGGTGTAGATTATCCCGTCGAGATAAACGATATCCCCGATATTCAGCTTCCTCACATCATCCTCGCTCAGCGGCGTTTTGAACCTATATTCCATCTTTATCCCTCCATTACCTTAATTCTTCCGTCATCGTACATCCTCGCTGTCGCCTTTCTTCCGGTCCAGCACTGGGTGTTTACGGCCACGGGCAGGCTTGCGGTGTGGCAGTATGCGTATTCCACATGCACATCCAGAACGGTGGTCTTTCCTCCGAGTCCCATGGGCCCTATGCCGGTTTCGTTCGCAGCTTTCATGAGTTCCTCTTCGAGCTCCGCCATCTCCTTTTCGGGGTGCCTGCTCCCGATTGGTCTGAGAAGTGATTCTTTGGCTATGTGCATCGCAATATCGGATGTTCCGCCTATACCGACACCTATGACCGTTGGTGTGCAGGGCTTTCCACCTGACCTTATAATGCAGTCCAGAACGAACTCCTTGATTCCCTTTATACCCTGAGACGGTGTGAGCATCTTCATGAAGCTCATGTTCTCGGAGCCGGCGCCCTTGGGGAATGCCGTTATCTCGATATACGGGTCATCTGTCGGTATGTAGTTTATATAAGGCATCTTCACGCCTATGTTAGTTCCGGGGTTCTTTCTGGTTATCGGATGCACCGCATTGGGCCTGAGCGGGACCTCTTCTGTTGCCTTCCTGACACCTGATTTTATTGCCTCTTCAAAGCCTGAAAAGCTCTTTATCATGTGCAGATCTCCTCTGACGAAGAATATGTGCACCCCAGTATCCTGACATAAGGGCAGGGATTCTTTTCCGGCCACTTCTATGTTCTTCAGAATCGCTTTCATCTGCATCTTCGGGACCACGCCTTCTTCCCTCGCATATGCCTCGTCCAGAGACCTTTTGACATCCGGTGGAACGCCTGTGGATGCCTTTTTCAGAAGCTTGAACACAAGCTCTTCTACCGTGCTCTCATCTATCATGAGGCCATAGTCGGTCCCTCTAATTAACTCTTTTCGTGGATGAAGGTGTCCTTTCCTCTGTCGGCCACCAGAACGACCCTGCTCGGCTTATACTCCGAAACTATCTCCTTGCCCGTGAATTCTCCTATTTTCTTCCCGAACTCCCTTATCTCCTCGTGCGACGGCATGTTCTCCATGCTCATCCGCTCTCTCGAATAGCCGACGAAGACGTATCCCTTTGCCTCTATGAAATCGGGATCGGCCTTTTCGATAAGCTTCGCATAATCCTTTTCATAGCCCTGCATGTTCCAGCCCTTCACCAGCGTATGGCGGATGACAGTCCGAGTGTCGAGCGACGGCAGCAGTTCAAGTGTTTCGTTCAGCCTTTCCCATCCGTGCGGTATCATCGGCACCAGCAGTTTGTCGTAAATCTCCGGGTTCGGCGCTGCCACGGTTATGTAGAGCTGTGTCGGAAGCGGGTCAAGATTCTCTATCGCCTTCGGAAGCGTGCCGTTGCTAACCAGAAATGTCGTCATACCTCTTTTATGAGCAAGCTCTATGAACTCCCCCAGCCTCGGATAAATCGTGGGCTCGCCGCTGAGGGATATGGCTATCTGATTCGGGTTATATGCCTCTTCGAACATCTCCCTGCTCACCCTCGGATCCCCTTTGAAGCCGGATATGAGCTCTCTCTGTGCCTCTATGGACTTATCCAGTATGAACGCGGGGTCATCAACCTGTTTCAGGGATGATTCGCTGAATGCCTGAAATCTCCAGCAGAAAAGGCAGTTCTGAGTGCACTGGTTCAGCGCCGGGGACATCTGCAGGCAGCGGTGCGACTGTATGCCGTAGAAGACTTCCTTGTAGCACGGCCTTCCCCTGACCAGCTTCTCTTTCAGCCAGTGGCAGAGCTTCACGCCGGAGTGCTCGCCGACGACTCTGTAATGCTGTTTCTCCAGTATTCTCCTGAGCTCTGGTTCCATGAATCGGGGAGAGCAGACCGTATATTTAGGTTTTCAGGGGAAAA
>CAZQEG010000072.1:0-4754 GCA_964591575.1 uncultured Thermoplasmata archaeon | reverse complement strand
GTTATCTTCCCGTACATCGATGAGATTTTCCTTGTTTCGGTTCTTTCGCATCTCGGGCAGTAGACCATGGTGCCCTTTCTGACCATTGGGCCGCGGCATCTTGTACAGAGCGCTTTTATCACCCCGTATTCCGGATATGCGGTCGTAATCTGTATCGACGGCCTCGCCTGCATGACCTTCGCTCTTATGTAATCCCCCATGCGGAACTCTTTTTTGAGGTCCTTCACATAGCTCTGGGAGGCTTTTGAAACATGCAGCGTTCCCATCGTTTCCCCGCTGATTTCCCTGTCCTTGCCTTCTATCTTCTTTATATCCACAACGACCATCGTATCCCTCACAGCCGTGACTTCCGCTATCACTATATCTCCTCTCTGAACCTCAACTATCGGATTGAGCGGCTCGGTCATAACCGTCATGTTCTTTTCATCGTACTTAACTGCCCCTATCCTCGATGACATTATCTTCCCATCCTCCTCGAAAGTACCGTCACCGGGGAGATATTCCTCGCTGGTCCCGACCTCTTCGCCGGGAACGACTATCTTTTTTCTCATATTCTCACCTTTTTTCTATTCTGAACATCTTGACCGGAAATTTCATAGTTTCCGACCTGTGAAACGCGAAGATCCTTTTCACAGGGAATTCGTATTCCGTCTCATGTGTTATCTCTGCACCTGCGGACCTTACCATCCTTCTTATGAAATCCTCGGTTTTTTTCATGTGCATCGTGTAAATCACATCCGCTATTTCCATGGCTTTTTCCAGAAAAGGCCTGTCAGCGTGCCTGTTCTGAGAACCAAAGGGTGGATTCTGAACGACCGTATCGCAGGGCATATTAAAAGTTTTCACATCTCCGGTGGTGAACACAGCACGAGCTCCGGTTTTTTCTGAGTTTCTTTTCGCCACCTCTATCGCCTTTTCGTCCACATCTATCCCGAACACCTCCGCAGCACCCAGGAGATATGCACCGATGGAGAATATCCCCGCACCGCACCCGAGGTCGCACACCCTCTTTCCTTCCACATCACCCATGGAATATGCAAAGAAAAGTATATCTGCAGCCATGCCCGCCGGGGTTTCATACTGTTCCAGATAAGCCTTCCTTTCCTTCAGCGTTTCAAGGGATTGAAGTGCCATCTCAAGCGCTCTTTTTTTCATTCCTCCTCCTCTGCTCATCTATGGCCTTTTCCATCGTTATATTCCCTCTGGCAACCCTGTCCGCAAGTTCCTTCCCTATTGTGAGCGCTCCTCTGCTCTCTATCCGGCTTCTCCTCTGGATTTCTCTTATCTCTCCGGCCGAGGGTTTTATTTCGTATGTGCCCTCTATCTCCTTTCCGGATGTGAAGGCTATGCGTATGGCCGCTTCGATGTCCGAGTTCTTGGCGAACCTCGTGGTGTTCTTTTCGTCCACCAGCTCCAGAGGCACTCCGAGTCCGATCATAGCGGCTATTGTCCTGTTCCTGTTCGTGAGGTCCCCGTCCCCTATGCGGATAACGGCATTTTCACATCTTCTGAGCCCCAAGACCTCCGAGGCTATCCTCTGGCAGTCCTCGGGATTCTTCGCCTGTATCCTTTCGACTATGTTCCCGTCGCATATCACCGCCATACCCGGCCTTTTCCCGGGATCGATTCCTATGAACATGCTCTCGCATATCTCAGTCCCGCTCAGATAGACCATCGCCTCCGCAGCCCCCCTCTCAGGGTCAGAGACCCCTATCTTCCTTTTGAAATCTATGCTTTCCGCCTCTTTTTCGGAGCTTATAACAAGGTCTACATAGGGCGGGATATATTCTCCGGGTGCAAGTGCGATGTATCTCAGGCCGAGCCTGCTCATCTCTCGCATCAGGCCGTGCATCAGCCTGAAATCCTTGGTCATTATGGCGGCAAGTTTCACGAAGAGACATAGAAAAAAGGGTTAAAGAACTTTTTCAATAATGGGGGTCTTCACTCGCTCTCTGGCGCCTCATCGTTGAAGTTATCCATAGCCCTGCTGTAGAACTCCATCTCTCTTTTGGACAGCGGCTTCACCTTTTTCAGGGCGTGCTCGAAGTGCTTTTTATATACTTTTACCGCCTTTATGCTGTTCTCGTCAAGCTTTCCTCCGTTCTGCACATACTCTCTTATGGCCGCCATGGTCGCTTCGTTGCATACGGCCTCTATATCCGCACCGGTATAGCCTTTGGTTCTCTCCGCCAGTTCCTCTATCTTTATGTCATCCGCAAGCGGTTTGTTCCTCGTGTGTATCTCGAATATGCTCTTTCTTGATTCCTTGTCCGGCAGCGGGATGTATATGTGCCGGTCAAATCTCCCCGGGCGCAGAAGGGCCGTGTCTATTATGTCCGGCCTGTTCGTGGCCGCTATCACGGTAACTCCCTGAAGTCCTTCGAGTCCGTCCATCTCCGCAAGTATCTGGCTTATCACCCTTTCGGTGACCTTTGTTCCGGTTTCTGTCCCTCTTCTCGGAGTTATAGCGTCTATCTCGTCCAGAAATACAACGCACGGCGCCGCCTGTCTCGCCTTTCTGAAGGTCTCTCTCACGGCTTTTTCGCTTTCACCGACCCATTTCGAAAGAAACTCCGGCCCCTTTATGGAGATGAAATTAGCCTCGCTCTCGGTGGCGACGGCCTTTGCCAGCAGCGTCTTTCCGGTTCCGGGCGGTCCGTATAAGAGTATGCCTTTGCTCGGCCTCGTTCCCATATGCTCGAACAGAGGTCCGTATCTCATTGGCCATTCCACCGCCTCTTTCAGCTCCTGTTTCGCCTCTTCGAGTCCGCCTATGTCATTCCAGTGCACATTCGGCTTTTCGATGTACACCTCTCTCATCGTGGAAGGCTCCATCTCTCTGAACGCATCCGTGAAATCCTGCCATTTCACCGTGAGCCTGTTGAGGACCTCCCGCGGTATCCTCTCGACCTCTATGTCTATGTCCGGTATTATTCTGCGCAGGGAGCGCATCGCCGCCTCTCTGGAGAGCGCAGCTAGGTCCGCACCAACGAAACCATGCGTCATGTCCGCAAGTTTTCTCAGGTCTACATCTGCGTCCATCGGCATTCCTCTCGTGTGTATCTGCAATATCTCGTATCTTCCGTCCCTGTCTGGTATCCCTATCTCAATCTCCCTGTCAAAGCGTCCGGGCCGCCTCAACGCCGGATCTATGGAATTCGGCCTGTTTGTTGCTCCGATTACAACCACCTTTCCTCTGGATTTCAGACCGTCCATCAATGCAAGAAGCTGAGCGACTATTCTGCGCTCCACCTCTCCCTGCACTTCGTCTCTTTTCGGAGCTATCGAGTCTATCTCGTCTATGAATATTATGCTCGGTGCGTTCTCTTCGGCCTCTTCGAAGACATTTCTTATGTTCTCCTCGCTCTCGCCGTAGAACTTGCTCATCACCTCAGGTCCGCTCAGGTATATGAAATTGGCATTTGTCTCACTAGCGACGGCCTTTGCCAGCAGCGTCTTTCCGGTTCCGGGCGGGCCATAAAGAAGTAAGCCTTTCGGTGCCT
This sequence comes from uncultured Thermoplasmata archaeon, assembly GCA_964591575.1. GTDB lineage: Archaea > Thermoplasmatota > Thermoplasmata > WALJ01 > WALJ01 > CAZQEG01. The sequence goes on along the minus strand of CAZQEG010000072.1, from coordinate 1,251 downwards.
CCACGCCGAGCCTTTCGAAGAGTTCCGGGTGCCTGAGAGGAAGCTCTATCATCTCCCGCACCTTTCTTATCTCGTCCTTCAGACCGCCTATGTCCTCATAGGAAACCCGCGGAGTCTTTGCCACCTCCTTGGCGGGTTTGTCGCTTATCTTTATCTGCGTCTCAGCGGTTATCATGATGACTTCCGATGAAGGGGAAAATGACACTGTAACGAGGTCTATCCTCCTACCCATGACATTCAACTCTATCATATCGCCGCGTGTAAGGACTCTTCCTTCGAGAATCTGAGACAGGTATTCCTCACCGCCCATTATTTTTATTGGTTCGGTAGGTGCGAAACCTATCTTTTTACCTGCTTGGGCATAACCTTTGGATACTGTAACCTTGTCATCTATTCCCACCCCAGCGTTCTTTCTTATGGTACCATCTATTCGAATTATTCCCTGGCCGCGGTCCTCCGGATATCCGGGCCAGCATATCGCAGCGGTCCTCCTCGTACCTTCTATAATCACCACATCGCCGGTGGTAAGCCCCATAGAGAGCACAATATCCGGATCTATCCGGGCCACACCTCTTCCGACATCCCTGGAGCGCGCCTCTGCCACTTTTAGTTTCACTTCTTTCGTATCTTTCATACCATCACCTCATAAATAAATTGTAAAGGGTTTATTGTACATTCACCTTTTTCTTCCTAGATGCCTTGGTCGGAACCTTTTTCGGGAGCTTTATCTCCAGTATTCCGTTGTTGAACTTCGCATTCGCTTCCTCCGGCTTCACCTCTTCGGGCAGGGGTATCTCCCTGTAGAAAGATGATGCCACCCTCTCTTTTCTGTAGTATTCGGAGTCCTTTTCCTCTTTTTCTTCCTCCGAGCGGCCGGATATCTCTATGCTGTTCTCATCGACCTGCACGTCTATGTTCTCCTTAGGTATCCCCGGCATCTCCGCCGTTACAATCAGCGAGTCTCCTCTGTCCATTACGTCCACATAGGGAGCGCGGAACTCCGTGTCAATCCCTCTTTCGATATATGCCGGCGCTCCCGGAAATCCCCAGAACAGGTTCTCTATCTCGTTCCTAAGCTCTTCGAATGTCCGGTCTATCGATTCGAAGATCCCGAGGTTCCGGTTCTCTTCCGTCTTTGCGGGTTTGTTCTCCTTGTTGCTGTCTTTTCTTATTATCTTCACGGACATCACCTCCATGTGATGTGCACTATCTAATCTGTTTATCCTTCTATATAAACTTTTCGACGAATCC
>CAZQEG010000071.1:0-4757 GCA_964591575.1 uncultured Thermoplasmata archaeon | reverse complement strand
CTCCGATTTCACGGCCCTCTTGGAAAACAGATTAAATACATCCGCTATTTTCAGGTGTGAAATATCTTCCTCTTGCCCTTGCGATATTGGTGCTTCTCACACCGATATACCCCGTTCGCGCCCAGCAGAGCGCAGAGTATATGACCGGGGACTGGGTTATAACGGAAGAGACGGTGGTGAAAGGAGAGAGCATAACGCTGCAGGGCAATCTGTACATAAGGAGCGGCGGTCTCGAGCTCATAAACTCGACACTCAGTTTCAGGCTTTATTCGCCGGGGCAGTTCAGGCTCTATGTTTCCTCAGGGTACCTCCGTCTCAAGAACTCGACGATAAAGGCGAATTACACCCAGTACCCGTATTTCATCTATATCTCCAAGGATTCCGAACTTCATATGGAACAATCGGATATCGAGGGGGCAGGATACGGCAGCGAGGATACAAGCGGGTTGTATACCGAGGGGAAATTCGAGATAAGAAATTCCAGCTTTTCCGGTTGCAATGTCCCGATATGGGCGGAAAATGTGAGGGGCGCTCTGATATACAATACCACTTTCTCCGGCAATTCACGGGGTCCTGTTCTTCGGGGGTGCTCCGATACGAGGGTTCTGGATTCCACTGTCCATTATCAGAACGGGCCGGCGTTGTATCTCGAGGGCGGGCATGGGAACACCATCTCCGGCTGCAGAATATCCCATATATACGGCACGGAAGGAAGAGGTGTGGATATCTCCAATGAATCCGGGGATATGGTAGCGGGGAACCTGCTTAACCGGACTTCGAGGGAGGGTGTGATTCTCGAGGGCATTGGTGCGGTAAACAACACGATTTCCGAAAACACATTCTTCTCCAACGGGGTGGCGCAGGTCCGGCTGAAAAACGCCGAGGATGACACGATATCAGGGAATTCCTTCAATATTTCCTATATGGGAATCCTTACGGAGGGTGCGGAGAACATAACGATAGAGGGCAATTCCTTCGGGAATCGGGTCGCCGTGAAGATGGAAGACTCCCGCAATATGAGCATATGCGGCGGAACGATGAAGGATATTCGCTCCTATGCGGTGATGGCATATTCCTCCGCTGGTGTCATGCTCCGCGGGATAAGGATAGACAATGCCACGAAATGGGGGTATTTTTGGGATTCTTCCGTAATATCGGACTTCAAAATAGACCCTGCGAAATACTACATACTTAAAGATGCAAGGCTATATTTTGCAAAAGAGGTAAATGTAAGTGCGTTAAACCGCAGCGGGGTCGGGATGAAAGGTATTGAAATTACCGCGAGCTTTCTCGGCAGAGAGCTTCTGAAATCGAGGACCGACGCATCGGGAAGGACCGTGATACCCGCACCATATGTGCTTCAGACACCTTCCGGAAGGAACTATTCGTGGTGTGAGGTCTCCGCATCCGGTAACATCAGCTTCGAGGAGAATCCGATAAGGTTCTATTCATGGGAGAATCTCTCGGTGGAGTTCCGGGAATCTGCTCCGGGATTGATGGTCGGAGTGAGCACCGACAGGAAGCAGGCGGTACCGGGGGATTATGTGAACATAACGGTCACCGTTATCGGAGACAAGGGTTATGTCAATGATGCGAAGATATCTCTGTATCTCAACGGACGGGAGGTGTTCCCTCCGGCGCTTACGGCCAACGGGACATATACGGAGAGGATAAAGCTGGGGGACTTCGGGGATTCCCTTCGGATAGAGGCAGTGGCTGAAAGCGGTCCGTCCGAAGGCACCGGATACACGACGGTAATGAAGGTGCCGGAAAAAACAGGAGAGATTCCCTCGGAACCATCGGGGGGCTCGGAAAGTTCGGGTTCATGGCTTCCATATGCATATGTCCTATCTGGGGCACTTTTTATCGCTGTTCTTCTTCTGTTCCTCAGAAGGAGAAGAAAAAGGGCATTCCAAGCGCTAACGCCGGCGCCCTCCGACAGAGTGGAGATAAAAAGGAGATAAGCATTTATACGGGAGAAAAATGGTCTTGCATGCGGTTCAGATTTCTAGGAGGCGCAAGCAGGGTCGGCAGTCTCGGTCTGGTGGCCGAGCAGAACGGAATGCGCCTTCTTTTTGACTACGGAATGACCCCCACATCGCCCCCGGGCTATCCCGAACAGGCGCCGGAAGTGGACATGCTGCTCCTGACTCACGCCCATGTGGACCACTCCGGTATGGTTCCGTGGGTCGTATCCAGATACGGCATGGAAGTGCTCGCCACGCCCGCGACTTCCTCTGTATCGGAGATACTTATGGAGGACATTCTCAAGATAAGCGAATACGAGGGGTATCCTAAGCAGTACTACAAAAGGGATATAAAGGAGACAAAGAGAGCTTTCCGGGAGATATCCTTCGGTGAATCCGTGTATGCGGGTGGGATGGAGATAGTACCTCATTCTGCCGGTCACATACCCGGTGCCACGATGTATCAGCTCATGAACGGAAGAAGCTATATGTTCACAGGAGATATAAACACCATCAACACGCGGCTGGTCTGGAAGGCAAAGCCGGTGAAGACCGATGTGCTCATCATGGAATCCACCTATGCCGGCAGAGAGCACCCGAACAGGGCCGAGCAAGAGGCGGATTTTCTGGCATCCATCGACGAGGTCATATCGAGGGGCGGTCAGGCGATAATACCGTCCTTTGCGGTGGGAAGAACGCAGGAGATGATGCTTCTACTGGAAAAGCACGGCTATGATGTCTGGGTTGACGGCATGGGGAAAAGCATAAGCTTCATATATCTCGACAATCCCGATTACATAAGGTCGGAGTCAAAGCTTAAGAGGGCCATAAAGCACGTGAGGATGGTGCGCGGCAGAAGGGACAGGGAAAAGGCGGCCAGAGAAGCTGAGGTCATAGTTACCACAAGCGGCATGATGGACGGAGGTCCTGTTCTCTCCTATGTCGAAAGGATAAAGGACGACCCGAAGAGCGGGATATTCCTCACAGGATATCAGGTCGAGGGAACGAACGGGAGAAAACTTGTGGAGACAGGTATGCTGAACATCTCCGGCGTTGATGAAAGGATAGAAGCGGAGGTGAAGCAGTACGATTTCTCTGCACACGCAGGGCATTCCGAGCTGCTGGAATTCGCCAGAGCTTGTGAGCCGGAGGACATAGTCCTTATGCATGGGGACAATAGAAAGCTGCTTGCAGATGAGCTCGAGAAGGAATTCAATGTTTATACTCCGGCAGAGGGCGAGGAATTTGAGCTCTGAGGCGGGATTGTGCGGTGCTGACGAGGCCGGAAGAGGGCCGGTTATCGGGCCGATGGTGGTTGCGGCGGTTAAAGTGGAGAGTGATGACTTTTTGAGGGAAATAGGTGTGCGGGACTCGAAAAAATGCACGCCTCGCAGAAGGGAAAGGCTGGCACGCCTGATAAAGGAGAGGGCAGAATATGCGGTAAATATAATAAGCAGCGGAGATATAGACCGTATGAGGGCGGAGATGACGATAAACGAGATTGAGGTCGAGGCATTTACGGAGGTCCTGAAAGGTCTGTGCAGTGAGGAATGCGAGATATATCTGGATGCGGCGGATGTCAACGAGGAAAGATTCGGAACAGACATCGGAGAACTGCTCGGATTCCGGCCGAAGAGAATAATAGCCGAGCACGGAGCCGATGACCGCTATCCTGTTGTCTCGGCGGCCTCCATAATCGCAAAGGTGACCAGAGATTCGGAGATAGAGAAGATAAAGGAGGAGCTTGGGGACATAGGCAGCGGGTATCCGGCGGACCCGATAACCAAGGAATTTCTGAGGAGCTGGGTAAAGGCTCACGGGGATCTTCCCCCCCATACGAGGAGATCATGGAAGACCGCTAAGAAGGCTCTTGAGAGCGCAAATATGAGAACCCTTGAGGATTTTATGAGGTGATAATATGGAAATAAGAGAGATGGTGGAAAACGCAATAAAGGAGTTCAACGAGCAGGCAGCCAAGGACGAGAGGCTTGCTTCCGAGCTGAGAGGTATGGAAAGGACCGTGGTGATAAGGCTCGAGGACGCCGCTTATCATTTCACGATAAAGGACGGCCGGGCAACGGAGCTTGAAGACGGGGATGCCAATGGAGATATCGAGATAATCACGGATTCCGGCACTCTGCGGGCTCTGTTCAACAGGGAGATGGGGCCGATGAAGGCCCTGGCCACCAAGAAGCTTCGGATAAACGCCTCTCTGCAGGATAAGCTGAGAATAAGGAAGTTCTTCTGAGGGATGTCATGCTGTACGAATTCGAAGGAAAGAGGCCGAGGATTGAAAAAGGAAGCTATGTCCATGAGAGCGCCGTGGTTATAGGCGACGTATCCATCGGAGAGCGCTGTTTCATCGCCCCGGGAGCGGTTCTAAGGGGGGATTACGGCACGATAATCATAGGGGATGGGACGGCGGTAGAGGACAATGCGGTCATACACGCCAGACCCGGCAAGACGACGACAGTAGGAGCGCATGTGACCATAGGGCACGGAGCTATAATACACACACCGAAGATACACGACTGGGCGGTTATAGGCATGGGTGCGATAGTCAGCGATTTCTCGGATGTCGGGGAATGGGCGGCAGTAGGGGAAGGTGCGGTGGTCAGGAACCGGCAGGTGATACCGAGCGAGAGCATAGCGGTGGGCGTACCTGCGAAGGTGATAGGGAAGGTCAGCGAGGAGTACAAAAAGCAGTGGACCGAATTCAAGGGGATATACGAGGAACTGGCCGAAAACAGATATCCTTCGGGCCTCAGGCAGATATGATTCGAATGAAAA
>CAZQEG010000070.1:0-4892 GCA_964591575.1 uncultured Thermoplasmata archaeon | reverse complement strand
GCACTCTCTCCACCTCCACGGCTTTGACACCGCCTTCGTGAATCTTGCATTCGTGAGATGGTTCCCTAACTGCTTTTATCTTGTATCTCCTCCCTGCTTCGAGATTCAGACAGGCATTCCTCAGCTTGCAGTCCTTGCATTCCTGTGAAGGCCCAAGATATATGAATTCGAGATTTTTCTTGGCCAGTTCTTTTCCTATCAGTGTTATCATCCTATCACCTTATGATTGCCGTTTCTTTTGCGAGATTCTCCGCCTCTTTTTCATTCATCCTGAGTTTATGCAGTATCGTGTACCTTTCGGGACGGATGTCCGGTGCCATGACGAGCGCTCGGATAACCTCCTTATCGGATAGGCCCGCTTCTTCGGCTGTAACCGGCAGACCCGCTATCTTCAACCTCTCCCTGAAATCCTCCCAATCCGCTCCGTGGAGCTTCAGCGTCATGATGGAACCGAGAGCGCACTGATGCCCGTGGAGCGCGGGTTTTCTGGCAATCCTGTCGAGTGCATGGGAGAACAGATGCTCCGCTCCGCTGGCAGGCCTTGAAGAACCGGCTATGCTCATTGCCACTCCGGATGCGCTCAGCGCCTTGACTATGAGCCATGCGCTCTCCTCACTGCCTTCTATTATTCTGTCGGCACTCCTGAGCATTGTCTCTGCGGTGATCATGGAAAGCGTTGAGGCGTAGCTGCTTATCTCCTCGCCAGTCTCCCTGTTAGAAAGCTCCCAGTCAAGAACGGCGCTCCTGTTCGAAACGATGTCCCCGTACCCGGCTGTCATCAACCTGTGGGGTGCGGATGCTATTATTTTCGTATCCGCAACCACGGCAATCGGAGACCTTGCAGATATCGATGTCTTAACCCCATCCACGGAAATCGATGCCGAACCAGAGATTATCCCGTCGTGCGATGCGGCTGTGGGGACACTGACAAACTGGATTCCCAGCTCGGCAGATGCGCATTTTGCAACATCTATCGGCCTTCCGCCCCCTATGCCGAGCATAAAATCCGCTTTTGCTTTCAGAGCGCTCTTCTTCAAGCTTTCGACATTCCTGCGGTCCGCCTCTGATATTATGAACTTCTCAATTTCATAGCCTTCCGACTCCATAAGCTCCGCCGCATGCCTTCCCGCTATATTCTCGGTAAAGGAATCTTCAACCAGCACGGCCCTGCCTTTCAGTCCGACCCTCTCACATATGCCCGCTATCTCCCTTATAATCCCGTGACCGACGGCTATTGTGCGCGGCAGGTCCATGATTTTCCTTTTCGAGAATTGCTCGTCCATCTGCTCACCCCATAAATCACTGGATTATAAACCTATTCAGAATTTCCTGCTCACATAGTCCAGTATCGATTGAAACACACCCGCACCCGGTCCGAATCTCTCGGGTTCCGGAAGTCCGACAAGATAATTGTAGAACGCTCTCTCGGGGTGGGGCATCATTCCCATCACATTCCCTTCCGGGTTCGTTATCCCCGCTATGTTCTCGACGGAGCCGTTAGGATTCCACGGATACGGGACCTCGCCGCTTTTCGGATTTTCGGGATTCACATACCTGAAAGCTATCTGGTCCCCGTCTTTGAGCTTTTTGAGCATCTCCTTCTCCTTGTGAGAATCCAGAGTGAACTTGCCCTCCGCATGAGCGACCGGCATGAGGAGTACCTGACCTTTTGCGTATTTCGATGTGAACGGCGAGCTCTTTTCATTTCTTATGTAGATGTTCCTGCACTCGAACCTGCTGGAGTCGTTGGTGGTCAGGGCAGCCTGCGGTCTATCGGATATGCCGCCGAGCGCCGGAAGCAGTCCGAGTTCCACCAAAACCTGAAATCCGTTGCACACACCGAGTATCGGGTAGCCCTCTTTCACATACTCCTTAATCTCATCCATGAGCCTGCTCTTCATTATCGCAGCAAAAATTGCCCCCGCTCTTATGTAATCTCCCGCAGAAAATCCGCCGGGGAACATGACTATCTGGTAATCGAAAAGTCTCCTTTCGCTGCCTTCCACAAGCCCGAGCATCTGCTTTATATGCACCATCTCCGGTCTTGCACCCAGTCTTTTGAATGCCAGATATGACTCATCCTCGCAGTTCGTCCCCTCCATGCGCAGGATTGCCACTCTGATATCTTCGAGTTTCATGCACCGCAATGCTCCTACTAATAAACTTTTTTTACCGCTGCGTTTTCGTCCCATGAACATGGTGGAGGCGATTCCCGGAGTTTTCCTTCTGCGGGAAAGGGCCCTGTGGATGCCGGATACCTCGGTACTGGTGGTGGCTGACATACATCTGGGCTACGAATCCGACCTTTTCGACGAGCCTTTCTACCCGAGGATGCAGTTCGAGGATGTTGCGAAGCGCATGAAAGTGCTTATCAGGAGATATTCACCGGAGAATGTCATAATAGACGGCGACCTGAAGCATGAGTTCTCATCCATGCCATACGGTGAGTTCAGGGATGCGGAGGATTTTCTGGATCTGCTGGGAGAAAGGCGGATTGTTCTTGTCAGAGGGAACCACGACAATTTCATAGCCGGGTATCTCAGGAAGAGGGGGGTTGAGGTTGTGAACAGCTTGGAACTCGGGAGATTTTTCTTCGTTCACGGGCATAAGGATGCGAAAATACCGGAGAATAAGGTCGTTATAATGGGTCATGAGCACCCGGTAATAACCGTGAATGACGAGGTGGGTGCAAGAGCCGTTTTCCCGTGCTTTTTCGTGGGCGAAAGGCTCATACTTCTTCCGGCCTTCTCCAAAATAAGCGGAGGGACCGACATTCTGGAGCGCCGCAATTTTCTTTCCCCTCTTCTGTCATCAGGAAAGCTGAATACCGATAAAGGGCGCATCTTTGCCGTTTCCGAGGAGGGAATCATGGAGATTCCACCCGCAAAAACTTAAATAATGCCAGTAATCACAGGAAAGACGATAATATGATAACGCTGCCCGAGAACATAAAGAACATGGATTGGGTCCATGGTTTTGTATGCGATGTCTACGGCCGAATGAGAACGCTTACCTTTCCGCCCAAGACGCTGGTCTCCGAGGGAGAGAAAGGTATAGGCATAGACGGCTCCTCCATAAAGGGATTTGCGGAAATAGAGGACTCCGACATACTCGGAGTGCCGGAGCTGGACAGGGCGATAGTTCTTCCTGACAGAAAGCAGGTTCTTATTCCTCTGAGGACGCACCGGGAGGACGGAAGCCTTCTATCGACCGACCCGAGAAACATAATCCTGAAGATAGAAAAGGCTCTGGAAAAGGAGGGCTTTACGCCGCACATTCGCCCTGAAATGGAGTTCTTTGTGTTCCGCTCCGGAGAGGACCCGCTGAATGTCATCAACCCGTGGGGCCCCCAGTATTTTCTTCCGCCTTCCTTCGATGAGGCGGCCGAATACCGCTCGGAACTCGCATCCCTCCTGAGAAAGGTGGGAATAGGTGTCCGCTACCACCACCACGAGAACGCCTACGGGCAGATAGAGATAGAGCTGCCTTTCCTGAGAGGTGCCACGAGGACGGGCGATTATATACTCATACATAAATATCTTTCGCGGCTGATAGCTAAAAAATACGATTTCAAGGTAACATACATGCCAAAACCCATACCTTCGGAAGCCGGTTCCGGCATGCATATGCACATGTATCTCGAAAAGGACGGAAAGAATGCATTCTCCGATGGAAACGAGGGGCTGAGCCAGACCGCAAGATACTTCATAGGAGGCATTTTGGAGCATGTTCGGGGCTTCGCCGCCATAACGAATCCGACGGTGAACTCCTACAAAAGGATAGCCGGCGGTCTTGAAGCTCCCGCATATATCGCATGGGGAAGAAAGAACAGGAGCGCTCTCCTTCGTATTCCTGCCGGAAGGAAGAACCCGGATGTGGAGATAAGAAACCCGGACCCATCGGCAAACCCGTATCTCGCGGAAGCTGTGGTACTTTATTCCGGACTGGACGGCATAAGAAAGAAGATAGAGCCTCCGGACGAAATAGAAGAGAACATATACCATATGAGCGCAAGTAAAAGGAAAAAAATGGGGATAAGGACCCTCCCGATGAATCTTATGGAGGCAGTGGAAGCGATGAAGAGCGACGAGGTTGTTCAGGAGGCTCTCGGACCGATATTTGATGTTTTCGTCTCTCTCAAGGAGGAGGAATGGATGAGGTTCATCGGAAACACTTCCCCGTGGGAAATAGAGCGCTATTTCGATGTCTGAGCGTGTATGAATGGACCCTTTCATATCCGCATCCGTGATAGCAATCTGCGCCGTTCTCGCATTCATAACATATGAGATGAAATTACTGACCATCGACGGTTCGGCTGCTGCGGGAATCACAGGTGTGATAATAGGGCTGATACATCCCTCATGGCTCATTCTCCTCTTCTCTTTCCTTCTTGCCGGTGTGGCAGTCACAAAATACAGGTTCTCATACAAAGAAAGCCGCGGCACTCAGGAAGGGAAAAAGGGAGAGAGGGGCTATAAAAATGTGCTCTCCACGGGTCTGGTACCTCTTTTTACCGCCCTTATTTCCATAAACGGCATGAGCATGATGAAGCCGGGAATATCGGGGATTCTTTTCCTTACTGCGGTGGCAACTGCGGCATCCGATACCCTCGCAAGTGAAATGGGAGTTCTCTCGGATAGAACAAGGCTGATAACCACATGGAAGAGAGTAAGACCCGGCACAAACGGAGGCGTTTCCCTGTACGGAACTCTGTGGGCTCTGACCGGAGCGATGGTCACATCCGTGGCCGGAGCGCTCTTTCTCTGGTATTTCTCCGATACCGTCGTCATCGGAATGGCCGCTCTTCTTCTTCCCGGGATAATGGGTTTTCTTGGCTGCATGATTGACAGCGTTCTGGGTGCAACCCTTGAAAATCGCAGGATAATCGGAAA
>CAZQEG010000069.1:0-4895 GCA_964591575.1 uncultured Thermoplasmata archaeon | reverse complement strand
TTACGCTCTTCCTTTTGTGGGCCTTTGCATATCTTATGGCGGAAGATATCAGCCTCTGGCTCCCTTCCATGCTTATCGGCTTTATTCCGATCGCCGTGCTTTCGGGAAATCTTATCTTGTTCATTTCGCCGTACTTTTTCAGGACCCCGTATATGTCTTTCACAGCTGGGTCACCCATCGGCCATTCTATACCTACATAGACATCCTCTACATTCTCGCGGAATACCACGACATCGAGCTTCTCAGGGTGCTTTACCGGCGCGGGGACTCCTTTGAACCATCTTACAGGCCTCACGCAAGCATAGAGGTCCAGCCTCTGCCGCAGTGTAACATTCAGAGAGCGCATTCCTCCCCCGACCGGTGTGGTCAGCGGCCCTTTTATTGCGACGAGATAATCTTCTATTGCCTTTATGGTCTCTTCAGGCAGGTATTTTCCTGTCTTTTCATTTGCTTCCTCTCCGGCATACAGTTTCATCCATTCTATTCTCTTCCTTCCGTCGTATGACCTTTTTACTGCTTCGTTTACCACCCTTTTCGTTGCTTTCCAGATGTCCGGACCGATGCCGTCTCCTTCTATATAGGGAACTATCGGGTTGTCAGGAATCACCAGTCTCCCGTCTTTCATCTCTATCTTTTCCCCTTCACGGGGCTTTTCGTACTTCAAATCCATTTTTTCACCTTCTCTTGTTTTTTATATGCGGAAGAAGCCCTCCGGCTTCCATTATTCCAATCTCCTTCTCGGAGAGATCGTGTTTCACGGGGATTTCGGAGCCTTTGGTCCTATTCACCAGCCTCGCTTTTCCTCGGAGTTCGGGTCTTATCTCGAGGATATCCCCCTGCTCTATCAAATCAGTATCGCATATCATCGGCAGTATCCCGAAGTTTATCAGGTTCGAGCGGTGTATTCTGGAGAACGACTTTGCAAGAACAGCCTTTATTCCGAGATATTTCGGGGCTATCGCAGCATGCTCTCTCGAAGAGCCCTGTCCGTAATTTTCACCGCCTACTATGAAACCTCCGCTTTTTTCCACGGCTCTGCTGTAAAAATCAGGGTCCACGCCGGAATACACATACTTTGATATCTCCGGTATGTTGCTCCTCAGCGGCAGTATCTTGGCTCCGGCAGGCATTATATGGTCAGTGGTTATGTTGTCTCCGACCTTGATGAGAACCTCACCTTTGAGAACATCAGGCAGCGGAGGAAAATCAGGCAGAGGTCTTATGTTCGGGCCTCTTATTATCTCAACTTTCTTCGCCTTTTCGGGCGGCAGAGGCGGTATTATCATGTTTTCAGTAATTATAAATCTCTCAGGCATCTCTATCTTCGGCGCTCTTCCGAATTCTCTGGGGTCCGTGATAATACCTTTTATGGCACTCACCGCCGCAACCTCCGGGCTCACAAGCATTATTCTGGCATCCTTCGTCCCGCTCCTTCCTTCGAAGTTGCGGTTGTATGTTCTGAGCGTTGCGGAACCGGAAGGAGGAGCACCGCCCATTCCTATACAAGGGCCGCATGCATTTTCCAGTATTCGCGCACCAGCATCCACAAGATAATCATATTCTCCCGATTCCACCAGATGCTCCACCACCTGCCTTGAGCCCGGGTTTATCAGAAGATGCAGGTTTTCAGCCACTTTATGCCCTTTGAGTATATTTGCGACTATCTTCATATCTCTCAGGGATGAGTTCGTGCATGACCCTATCGCAACCTGCTGTATCTCCATGCCAGCCGCTTCGGATATCGGCCTGACATTCCCCGGACTGTGCGGCATGGCTATCATCGGCTCTAATTCACCGAGCTCTATCTCGATGATATCATCGTATTCAGCGCCTTCGTCGGCTTTCAGAGATACCCATTCAGCGCCTCTTCCCTGCGCTTCCAGCCATTTTCTCGTTATTTCATCGCTTGGAAATATACTGGTGGTCGCACCTGTCTCCGCTCCCATGTTCGTTATCGTAGCTCTGCCGGGCACATCCAGACTCCTAAGTCCGGGTCCGAAGTACTCGAAAATCTTTCCGACGCCTCCTTTGACATCCACCCTTCTCAGCAGTTCCAGAATCACATCCTTTGCGGACACCCATTCGGGAAGTTCTCCTGTCAGCTTCACCCCCACGATTTTCGGATATTTCAGGGTGAAGGGCTCTCCTGCCATTGCAGCCGCTACATTCAGCCCTCCGGCGCCTATGGCAAGCATACCGACACCACCTGCGGTGGGTGTGTGGCTGTCGCTCCCCAGAAGGGTCTTTCCGGGTATTGCGAACCTCTCAAGCTGGACCTGATGGCATATCCCGTTTCCCGGTCTTGAAAAATATATCCCATACCGGGCGGCAGTCGACTGCAGAAATCTGTGGTCGTCAGCGTTCCTGAAATCCGTTTGCAGTGTGTTGTGGTCCACATAGCTCACACTCAGCTCCGTTTTTACCCTCGGAATCCCCATGGCTTCGAACTCCAGATAGGCCATTGTACCGGTAGCATCCTGTGTGAGCGTCTGGTCTATGCGGATGCTCACTTCTTCTCCTGTTTCCATCCTTCCATCTGTCACATGTTTCTCGAAGATTTTTCTTACGAGATTTTTTTTCATGGTATTACCTCGTTTTATAGGGCAACCGTGCGTTTTTACGGATTTTTGATTGCCTCATCATAGGTGCCGCCCTCCTTTTTTTACTACTATATAAACTTACCTCTGATATCGAAAAATTCTTTTTTTTGACGATTTTCCACACCATTCAGCTGTGGAAATCATTATTTCGTTTTTTCAGTTCCGAGCGGCTTTGTGTCCGCATCCGATATGGCTTCGAAACCGCCGGAGCATATTCTGAATTTTACATACAGCCCCTCTTCCCTTGACCTGTGCTTTATCAGAACCGCCCTTCTTTTTCCCTTTCCCAGGCGGTCAAGCCTGATTATCGCCTTTGCATAATGGTCAACCACATGCCCGCCTATAGGCCTGTATTCCCTTCTTTCTCTGTCGGTATATACCTGATTGGTTATGAGGACCGGTATCTCATATCTTCTTGCGAGGGTGAGCAGCGTTATCATCTGTTTCGTAAGCGAGTGCATACTTCCCGATTCCTCGTCCGTACCCAGCTCCATTCTGTAGAATCCGGTTATGGAATCCACGACTATGAGCCCGACCTTCTCGCTTCCTGCCATTTTAACAGCCTGCATAACGGCCCTTTCCTGTTCCTTCATCGAATACGGTTGGGTTATCATCATCGAGCCGGTGACCTTTTCCAGCTGGTCTCCGGATATCTGTTCCACCCTTTCGGCACTTATTCCTTCGGTGTCGATATAGACGATTTTCTTCCCTCCGACAGCGACAGCTTTGGAAACTATGATCGCAAGGTTTGTTTTTCCGCTCCCGGCCTCCCCGTATATTTCCGTTATCGCATCCTGCTCTATGCCCCCACCAAGCATATCGTCCAGAGCTTTGAAGCCGCTGCTTATCCTTTTGAGGTGATACATCAGAAAGAAAAAAGGTTTTGTTATTAAAGGTTTTACATTCCGTCGGGGATTTTCGGGATGTACCCGACTTCCATCAGGTGCTTAACCTTCTCCCTCGTGGTCTTTATGCGCTCTTCGGCCATGTGGTAGAGCTCATCCCTGCTCATTTTCACCCTTGCTACGCCCTGCTCCATCGCCATCATCCCGACCGCCGTGGCCTCTCTCGGGAACACTTCCCACTGGTCCATGTTGGGTATGACATAATCCTCGCTTATGCCATGCTCCTCGGCCACTTTTGCCAGTTCGTATGCGGCCGCTATGGCCATCTCATCCGTTATGGTTCTGGCCTTAACATCCAGCGTTCCCCTGAATATTCCCGGGAATCCGAGGGAGTTGTTGACCTGATTCGGAAAGTCGCTTCTTCCCGTTCCTATTATCCTCGCTCCGGCTTCCTTCGCATCCCAGGGCCATATTTCCGGAAGCGGGTTGGCCATGGAGAACACTATTGCATCGTCCGCCATGCCTCCGACCCATTCCTTCTTTACAACGCCGGGCTCGGATTTCGATGCGGATACCATTATGTCGGCCCCCGCAAGGGCTTCCTTTATCCCTCCGGTTATTCCCTCTCCGTTGGTTATCTGGGCGTAATGCCATTTGTAGGGATTGCTGTCCTTCTTCTCCTCGAGGTCCTTTCTACCCTGATGAAGTATTCCTTTGCTGTCCACCATGACGATGTGTTTGGGGGGAACTCCCGCGGATATCAGTATCCTGACGAATGCTATGTTGGCTGCGCCTGTTCCTATTATGGTGAACTTCGCATTTTCCAGCGTCTTTCCCACGACTTTCAGGGCATTTATCGTGCCGGCAAGCTCAACTGACGCCGTTCCCTGCTGGTCGTCGTGCCACACGGGAATGTTCATCTCCTTCCTCAGCCTGTCAAGTATGTAGAAGCATTTCGGATTCGAGATGTCCTCGAGATTTACGCCTCCGAAGCTCGGCTCTATGAGTTTTACTGTCTCTATGAATTTCTCGGGGTCCTTTGTGTCTATCATCACGGGAAACGCATCGACACCGCCGAGATATTTGAACAGTATGGCCTTCCCCTCCATCACGGGCAGTCCCGCGAGAGGACCTATATCCCCCAATCCGAGGACCCTTGTTCCGTCGCTTATCACCGCAACATAGTTCCCTTTGTTCGTGTAATCAAAGACCTTTTCCGGGTCCTTCTGTATCTCTCTGCACGGAGAGGCGACACCGGGAGTATACCATATACCGAAGTCGTCAAAGCTGTTTATGGAGCATTTCGGAAGGGTTTCGAGCTTCCCTCCATAGAATTTATGCCTTGCTGGTGCCACTCTGTTCGGCCACTCCGCCTTTTTCAGCAGTTCTTCCACAGTCGGTTTTCTTTCTTCTGACATTTCAATCACCTTTTTGTGCGGGATGCGCCACT
>CAZQEG010000068.1:1864-4896 GCA_964591575.1 uncultured Thermoplasmata archaeon | reverse complement strand
CCGTGGAATGGACCGAAAAGTACAGGCCGAAGACTCTGGACGACATCATAGGGAACCGCTCCCAGATAAGAGCGCTCCGAGTCTGGGCGGAAGGGTGGTTAAAAGACTGCCCTGTCAAAGGGTGCGATGTCCCGGATTCCAAGGAGATAATGAACAAGAAAGCTCTGCTCCTTGCAGGGCCCCCCGGCGTGGGAAAAACGAGCTCCGCTCTCGCTCTTGCGCAGGAATACGAATGGGCTGTAATAGAGATGAATGCCTCTGACAGAAGGAACAGGGATGCGGTCAAAGAGATAGCATTCTCCGGAGCACTCTCGGAGGGCTTCAGCGAAAAGGGCGAGTTTCTGAGCTCGGCAGAGGGAAATAGGAAGCTGATAATCCTCGACGAAGCGGACAATCTTTCGGGAGGAGAGGACCGGGGGGGCGTGCAGGCGATGGCGGAGATTATAAGAAAGACCAGACAGCCGATAGTTCTCATTGCCAATGATGACTACTCTCTCCGAAAGCGGTCCTCCGTGTTCAAGGGAAAAAAGAGCCCTGTAAAGACCCTGCACTTCAAAAATCCTGACAGCGGTGAGATAGCGTCGCTCCTCGTGAGGATTGCCGAGAAAGAGGGCTTGAGCTTGGATACTGACGTGATAAACAAGATAGCATACGGGGCGGGTGGTGATGTTAGGGCCGCCATCAATGACCTGCAATCCCTTGCTTTCTCCGGTCTTTCTGCCGAGGACCTGCCTCCGGGAGGTGTCAGGGACAGAGAGCTCGAGCTTAGAGAGGGTCTGCGCTCCGCTTTCGTATCCGGCAGCATGAAAAAAGCGAAAGAATACCTTATGAGAACGGATGAAGAGCCCTCGAACCTGCTTCTCTGGGAGGATGAGGTGCTGCCCTTCCTCTGTATGAGTGCAAGAGGGCTTGCGAGCGCCTATGAGAGGCTTTCCATGTCCGATATATACCTATCAAGAGTTTACAGAAGAAACCAGTACGGCCTCTGGAGCTATGCCACGGACGAGGCGTCCGCCGCGCTTGTGCTGATAAAGAACCCCCATATGTTCCCGAGGAGCTTTTTCCCGCAGTGGCTGCGCTCGATGGGGCAGACCAAGGGAACCCGAGCTGTCAGGCGCTCCCTGGCACTGAAGATGGCCCGTCATATGCACAGCACCACCTCCAGGGTTCTGCAGGATGTTCTGCCTTATTTTGCGGTGCTTTTCAACAGGGATGAGGGTTTCATGTATGAGATGATATGGAGGATGAGGCTCGATGAAAGGGAGGTTTCATACCTGATAAATGACCCTGTGAAGGCCAGATATCTGGTTGCGGAAGCGGCAAAAGGGAGGGAGCCGGGGTCTGTTGAGCTGAATTACGACGCGGGAGCGAAGGGGAAAAAATCGAAGGGAAAGAAAGAGAGCAAGACGGAAAAAGCGAGCGGAAAAGAGGAAAAGAATGACAGCGGCGTCCAGAAGACCCTCTTCTAGGTGCGATGCGAATAGAGCTGGCGGCATCACGGTTTAAGAGATTGTGCGAGATGCCCTGAAAAAGTCTTTATAAATCATGCCTATCCTCCCGTGTGAAGAATCTGCTGAAGAAAGCGATGGCGATAGTGAGGCCGGATAGGAAGGAATCCCTGCCCTTCATGTGTCCAAGATGCGGAGAACCCGTGGATGCCACAACGCCCGTGTGCCCGAACTGCGGAGCGCACTTCCTGATAGGTGTGTATGTCTGCGGCAACTGCGGAGCGCGGGTGTCTGCCGATGATGAGGTCTGCCCGAACTGCGGAACCGTGTTTTTTACCGGAAAGGTGAAGTATTACTGCCCGAACTGCGGAGCGGAGGTGGAGAAGGATGCCACCTACTGCGAGAAGTGCGGCTCGACCTTCTGGAGCCCGGTGAG
Source organism: uncultured Thermoplasmata archaeon (assembly GCA_964591575.1). Lineage (GTDB taxonomy): Archaea > Thermoplasmatota > Thermoplasmata > WALJ01 > WALJ01 > CAZQEG01. The sequence continues at coordinate 3,012 of CAZQEG010000068.1, read as the reverse complement.
TAAAGAAGTCTGAAAAATACACTTTCACTCACTTTCGGAAATGTTCCCGCAGATATCCGAGGGGGGGACCCCTGTATTTCGTGTGGAAAAGGCTTTTATCTGGGGGTGGCTCAGAACGAGGGCGGAGCATTTTCACCCTTCCCCCTTCAATAGATTTATAAGCGATCCGAAAGATGTGGCTGCGGTGACCAGTATGGATGACGTAGAAAAATTACCCGGCGTGGGACCTGCGACCGCCGAAAAACTGAAAGAAGCAGGATATGACAGCGTGATGGCCATTGCCGTGGAATCTCCGAGAAATCTCTCGGATGTTGCCGAGATTGGGGAAGCTGTGGCCGTGAAAATAATAAATGCAGCAAAGAAGGCTGCGGACATCGGGAATTTTGAGAGCGGCATGAAGATCATGGAGAGGCGAAAAGAGATAAAAAAGCTCACCACAGGCTCCAAGAACTTCGATGACCTGCTCGGAGGAGGGATAGAGACCGAATCGATTTCGGAATTCTTCGGTGAATTCGGCTCCGGAAAGACACAGCTGATGCACCAGCTTGCCGTAAATGCCACGATACCGGAGGAATACGGGGGCCTCTCCGGAGAAGTCGCCGTAATAGACACAGAGAATACATTCAGACCAGAAAGAATCGCACAGATGAGCGAGGCGGCTGCGAAAAAATATGGCATAGAACTCCGCCCGGAGGATGTTCTGAACAGAATGCATGTGGCGAGAGCATACAATTCCAGTCATCAGATACTTCTGGTGGATAAACTCTTCGAAATCGCCAAGGAAACGCCCATAAAGCTGGTTATTGTGGATTCTTTGACCGCACATTTCAGGGCTGAATATATGGGAAGAGGCGCTCTTGCGGAAAGGCAGCAGCTTCTGAACCAGCATATGCATAAGCTCCTCAAGTTTTCCACTCTGAACCATGCGGCGATATGCGTTACCAATCAGGTCGCATCAAAGCCGGATGCCTTTTTCGGTGATCCGACCAGACCGATTGGCGGGCATATTGTCGGTCATACCGCCACATTCCGGGTGTATCTCAGGAAATCCAAAGGAGACAAGAGAATTGCAAGGCTGATAGACTCGCCAAGCCTTCCTGACGGCGAAGCGCTCATAAGGATAACGGAAGGCGGAGTGGAGGATTAGG
>CAZQEG010000068.1:0-1764 GCA_964591575.1 uncultured Thermoplasmata archaeon | reverse complement strand
GGTCGAAGGCCATGCATTTGATTGATGTGCTGTCGGAGATGTAACCTATCTCCATAGCCAGATTGAGTTCGGAGGCTATGAATTTGATTGATATTCCTCAACGCTTACTGTGATGGAGATGCCACAGGCGGGTCATATACTGTTTCGGTTGTTTCTGTGTGCCTCGCCACTTACTATGATGGAGCTCTTCGTTTGCCCACGATTCCCTGTGCCCGAACAAAAAGTATATAGATGAGTAGTACAATATGGGCCCGAACCTCAAGGAGGAAACATCATGCTCGAAGAGATATCGGAACTAATAGGACTTCAGGTATACACCTCGGACGGAATCTTTCTGGGAAATGTGGACAACGTGGTCCTCGACCTAGATGAGCAGAAAGTGTACGGACTCTTCATAGGAGATACGAATCCCCTGCTCGTGGAGGACTCCGTGCCGCTGAATGTACCTTACAGATGGATACAGTCGGTTGGAGACATTGTGCTTCTCAGGTACTTCCCGAGGAGGGTGTCGCTCAAAAAGGGCAGTGAGAAACTGGTGGAATCGCCGCAAGTCCGCTGAGGCGGGAGTGTGAGGAAGAGCTTTCGTGCTTTCATTGATTCTGAGAGTGTGGTGATTGATAACGAGTCTGATGCAAGCTCGATATTCAACAGGTGGCAGATCGGAAGGCTGAGAGGTCGATTATATCTCACATGGACCGAAGCCTTTTTCCTCCTTAATGAAAAGAAGATAGAACTCGATATTGATGATGAGGATTTTCTTACGATGGCAAAGAAGTTTGAAAAAGGCCTTGAAACCAGATATATGGCCTACTCCGACCTCAAAAAGAGAGGTTTTGTTATACGGGATATTGTAAGCAGAGCGCTTGAATCCGGAGATGAGATGCCCCGCCTTTCTCGCAAAAAACCTCTCGCGGGGGAATCGGGAGACGCAGAAAGGAACGCTTCGAATGCAATGAGAGAGAGGTACGACGGGGCGAAAGATACAATAAGAGAGCTGCATGGCGAATCATCATACGAGGAGAGAATTGGGCCGCTATTAAGAGACGAAAGCGACAATATCAAAATAAAGAATAAAGCACAAAATCGTCCTCTTCTGATATTCCGAGGCGGAGAAGAGAGAGAGAAGGGTGCTCTGGAGATAATTCCCATAGACGAGAGGGAGCCCTTTGACTTCGATTTTTTGTATCTCTCTGTTGAGGAGAACAGGAAAAACAATAAAAAGGAAAAGGATATAGGGGAAATCAGGGATAGAGAGCGCTCCGTAAAGAAAATATTCGCCATAGTCGACGGGGACGGAGATGTTACATACTATTCCATAAAAATCCACGAACCGATGGGCCCTCATACGGAAAGAATCGACAGCAGGGTGGAAGCTGTGCTTCTGGATGATATGGCAGTATTGAGCCGAAACTATGAAGTTCTCCACAAGCTCTTCTATGGAAAAAGGGTGAACGACAGCCTTTATCTTTCGCTGATAGAGAGCGTTTATCTTAGTAGAATGGGCGCTCTTTCCCTTTATCGTTCGGGAAAAAAGGTATCGTATGATGATGCGGTAAAAGAAGCGGCTGCAAGAGACCCTGATTTCATCACAAAATTCGAGGTATATTCGGACCTGAGAAAAAGGGGCCTTATAGTTAGAACGGGTTTCAAGTACGGCACTCATTTCAGGGTATATGTGAAAGATGTCGAGCAGCACGCCAAGTATCTGGCTCACGCTGTTCCGGCGGGTTATATCGGCACATGGCCGGAGATAAGCAGGGGCGT
>CAZQEG010000067.1:0-4936 GCA_964591575.1 uncultured Thermoplasmata archaeon | reverse complement strand
GCTATAAGCCCTGTGATTATGAAGAGAGTATCGTTCGTATTCATATGTCGAGATTATGCTTCGAGATATAAAAGTTACCCAAGCCTATTTAATACACCTCCGATTGAGAACCGATGCCGTACATCGCTATGGATGATACCGACTCTGTGAAAGGCATGTGCACGACCTTCCTTCTCACGGAAGCGATACGCTCGATGCCGGAACTCGATGTAATAGGGTTTCCGAGGCTGGTGCGCTTGAATCCGAATATACCGTGGAAAACGCGGGGAAATGCGGCGCTCTCCGTTCGCCTCGGCAGAGGCTATGGAAAAGGAATGAAAATAGGCGAGATTGGCGGAAAAGACATATTTTCCTACGAAAGGGGAAGAGAGAGCGGAGATATCGCCGAAATCTTCGAAATCGTAAGAGGGCTTGTAAAGAAATGGGCGGTATTCGAAGATGTGAAGACGAACCCGGGTTTTGCGGTATCCGAGAAAAAGCCATCCCCCTCCTTCTACCGGAAGGCGGTTCGTTCGGTAGTGAAAATCGAGGATGCAGTATCCGAGCTTGAAAGTGCGGGCGCTCTTTACGGCGGATTCAAGAACAGAAGAGGCCTGATAGGAAGCACCGCGGCCCTCTCGTGGAGGCCTGCCAGAAGGACATACGAACTCATAGCGTACCGGCCGAAACAGAAATGGGGGACTGCACGCAAGGTCGATGAAAAAAGCATCATAAAAATGGATAAAGAGTTCCCCGAGACATTTGACAACTACGACTACCGCAATAAATACATCGCAATAACACCGCACACACCGTGCCCCATTCTCTACGGCATAAGAGCGGTTTCACCGGAAAGGCTAGAAAGAGCGCATAAAACGGTAATATCCGAGAGGGCGGAGCGCTGGATTATATTCGAAAGCAATCAGGGAAGCGATGACAATATTGTCAGAAAGCGGATATCGGGGATTACGGGATGGGAATCCGTGGCCGTCAGAGGAAAGGTACGGAGCAGCCCCAGAACAATAGAGGGGGGGCATGTAATATTCTCCATATCCGATGGCACCGGCAGTATCGACTGCGCCGCCTATGAACCTACAAAGGAGTTCAGAGATTCGGTGCGCTCCCTCATATCCGGGGATGTGGTGGAGGTGTGGGGCGGTGTCCACGGAAGGCCTTACACACTGAACATCGAGAAAATCAGGGTCATCGAGCTCAAAAAGAATATCGTCAAGGTTCGCAATCCGAGGTGCCCGAAATGCGGGAGAGCCATGAAATCCACCGGAAGAGACGGATATTACAGGTGTAGGTCGTGCGGGATAAGGATTAAAGGCGGCGAAGAATTTGCCGAAGTTCCCAGAAAGATAAAAACAGGCTGGTATGAGGTCCCCGTGTGCGCCCGCAGGCATCTTGCGAGGCCCCTGAAGCTCGGGGTTATCAGGCCCTCACGATGAACGCCATATGGTCCTTTTCATAGGGCTCGAGCCTCATTGCATCCTCTATGTTCGCATATTCTGAAAGCTCGTCGGAGACCCTCTGAAAGACTTTCTTAGGATTCTCCGCAACATCAACGCTTCTCGCTTTGACCATAAGAATGCCTTTTTTCGCATCGAAAAAACCCATGTTATGCACAAATATCTCCACCTGATCCCGCTGGGCTATGTCCTGATAGACGACATCTGCCCGAGAGACGATGTCCGAATACCCCTCGGGATGCCTTGCGTCCCCCATTACTGGCATGAGATTCCCTCTGTTCTTTGCGGTACTGAGAAGGTCTCTGAAAGGCCTCGAAGCGAATTCAACGGCATATACCTCCTTTTTTGTTATTTCGCTTATGTGACTTGCGGTGGTTCCGCTTGCCGCACCCAGATAAAGAACTCCGTCCTTCCTGCCTATCGGGAGCCTGCTCATACCGGTGTGGAGCGCCGCTGACATCTTGCTTCTTCTCGGGTCCCACTGCCTATACTCTTTTCCGGAAAAACGGACGAGTCTCTCCCCGTAGACCCTCTTTCCAGGCTCGGCATTGAGCGTATAGTAGTTCTTTCCGTCCCAGAATACGCCGGGATATCTCTCCCTGAGTTCCATCATTCTTCTCCTCTTCTAGACCATATGTCGTCGGGAATCTCGTCGTATATGCTGGTGTCCTCGACCACAACGAACTCCTTTATCTCCTTCCGGGGGTCTTTGCCGGAGATTATCTGCTCTATGCGGTCCCTTCTGAATAGCCAGTAGTGTATGCGCCATTCCCTCCCGTCATAAAGGGTCGTTTCCTCTCTTTCGGTGGTGAGAATCTCCTCGTCTTCCAGCATGTAAAAAACATCCCTGTCCTGAGGTTCCAGCATATTGTCTAGTATCCTGTTGTTGAAACCGAAAAGGTTCATCACATGCTTTGCCATCATCTCGGCTTCGGACTCCCTCATGCCGTGCTCCCCGATGGTATCCTTTATGACCTTCTGGAGAATATCGACCGTTATGGTCTTTTCCGTTTTCGTTTCGGCTTCCATCTTATCACCGTTCACTTTGCGGTAACCTTTCTCTCTCTATCATATATAAAGTTTTGCAAGACCTGCGGAGAATCAGATGTCCGAAGTCATGTACTTCTCGAGGGTTTCCTGAGACCTCAACCTCTCACCCTCTATCTTCACAGGATACTCGCCGGTCACACAGCCGAGGCAGAGGTCCCTCCTGTCCTTCCCTATTGCCTCTACGAGACCGTCTATGCTGATATATGCCAGAGAGTCGGCACCTATGCTATCTCTTATCTCATCCAGGGACTTTCCGGGGGCGATGAGCTGGCCCCTTGTCTTCATATCTATCCCAAGGTAACAGGGCGCTATTATCGGCGGGCATCCTATTCTCACATGGACCTCCTTCGCTCCTGCTCTTCTCAGCATGCCGATTATCTTTCTCATCGTTGTTCCACGAACTATGGAATCATCCACAAGCACTATCCTCTTACCGCTGACAGCAGAGCGAATGGGATTCAGCTTCACGGCCACATTGTATTCCCGCAGTTCCTGCGCCGGCATTATGAACGTCCTGTCCACGTATCTGTTCTTCATGAGCCCCTCGGCATACTTTATTCCCGAAGCCTCCGAATAGCCCAGAGCGTGCGCTCTCCCGGAATCGGGAACCGGAATCACCATATCCGCATCCACCGGGCTTTCTCTCGCGAGAATCTCCCCTATCCTCTTTCTTACGGAGTAGACGAGAACACCGTCGAGAACGGAATCCGACCTCGAGAAATACACCCATTCGAAGAAGCAGTGCGCCGTATGCTTCGGGACCGGCGTCCTGTGGGAGGTGATTCCTTCCGGCCCTATCTCAACTATCTCTCCCGGCATGACATCGCGTACCATCTCCGCCTCGAGAGCATCGAACACCACGCTTTCGGAAGCTATTATCCATTCCCCATCCTTTTTTCCGAGCGAGAGAGGCTTTATTCCGAGAGGGTCTCTTACTCCGAACACCCTGTCGTTTATCATCAAGACAACGGAATATGAGCCTGAGATTATGCTCATCGTATCCTTTATTGCCGATATCTTGTCCCTCCCCTCGTACAGCTCCTTCGCAAGTATCCTTATCATTATCTCGGAATCGCTTGATGAAAAGAACGCCCAGCCCTTCTCCTTATAGAGCTTTCTCAGTGCCTCGGCATTGACGAGTTCGCCGTTATGCGCAAGAGCGACGCCACCTGCATTCGTCTCAGTGTCTATCGGCTGTGCGTTTCTCTGTACGGAATCGCCGCTCGTGGAATATCTGACATGCCCAATTCCGGAATTTCCGCCAAGAGCTCTGACCGCTTTGCCGGAAAAAACATCGGTTACCAGACCCATCCCTTTCTTGGTGGTTATGCCCTCTTCTTCGCTGAAAACAGATATGCCCGCGCTCTCCTGACCTCTGTGCTGGAGGGCCCGAAGTGCCGTGTAAATCTCATAGGAAACAGGTTTATCAGAAAATATCCCAACTACACCGCACGAGTCTCTCAAAGGCATCAATGCACCTTTGCCCAGTTATAGCTCCTTCTTTTTGTGCTCTGCCCGTAACCACAGTAGGAACATACCTTCTTTCGGACATTATAGGTATGCCTTCCGCATCTCCTGCAGCGTATGTGGGTCTTTTTACCCGACCTTTTACCCATCGACGGAGTGCCTCTCGACATGGTCTTCCCCCTTACGGAGAGATGTATATAACGTTATCTCCTCTTACGATTATCTTATCGTGCCTTGTCGTCTTATCTCCGATTATCTGCTCCGCATTCTTCAGAACAAGGTTCATATGAGGATCGTAGCCGTCGAGTATCCCATGGTATTCCTTATTTCCCCTGAGTTCGACTATCACGGGGCTGTTTATCGACTGGTTCAGAACCGTTAAAGGTTTGATTCCCTGCATTTTACCACATTCCTCTATCCGCATCCATTATTAAAGGATTTCCATCGACTTCACCGAAATTTCCTTATATGGAGGGAGATTGGAGAGTGGTTCATATGGATACGGATGAAAAACTTGCCTTAGTCCTGAGAAATACGGAAGAGGTGGTAACGAAAGAGGAAGTGGCTAAGCTCCTTGAAGAGAAGGAGAACCCCACAGCATATATCGGATTCGAGCCCTCCGGATTCGTCCATATAGCGCAGGGGATGATATGCGCTCGGAAGATAATAGACCTTCAAAAGGCGGGTTTCACGGTTAAGATATTTCTCGCTGATTGGCACGCTTTCATAAATGACAAGCTCGGCGGGAAAATGGAAAACATAAGGACAGCAGGGGAATATATGAAGGATGCTTTTCTATCACTCGGCGTAGACCCCGAAAGGACGGAGTTCGTCTGGGCTTCAGATATAATCACTCCGGATTACTGGGAAAAAGTCCTGAGGATAGCCAAAGTATCCAGTCTCGCAAGGGTGCGGAGAGCGCTCACCATCATGGGAAGGAAGGAAAGCGAGATAGAAACCGATGTCTC
>CAZQEG010000066.1:0-4971 GCA_964591575.1 uncultured Thermoplasmata archaeon | reverse complement strand
TTTCCCTTCCTTTCATAGTACTCTATCAGCGGAGCGGTCTGTTCCTCGTATGTTTCCAGCCTCTTTTTGACTGTTTCCTCCTTGTCATCGTCTCTCTGTATGAGGGGTGTTCCGCATACATCACAGATGCCTTCCTTTTTCGGTGGGTTGTATTTTATATGATAGACCGCACCGCATTTCGGGCATGACCTCCTGCCGGTTATTCTCTCTATAAGGCTTTCGAACGGCACGTATATGTTGAGCGCAGCATCTATATCCGTTATCTTTTCCAGCTCTTCCGCCTGATATATCGTGCGCGGGAATCCGTCGAGTATGAACCCCTTCGCACAGTCTTTTTCCGCAAGCCTCTCCTTCATCATACCGATTATCAGTTCATCCGGAACGAGAGCGCCTTCATCCATGTATCTTTTTGCCTGCATTCCGAGCTCCGTGCCTTCGGAGACATTTCTTCTGAGTATATCTCCTGTGGATATGTGGGGGATTCCGTATTCGCCGCTTATCCACTTTGCCTGAGTGCCTTTTCCTGCGCCCGGAGCGCCGAGTAACACGAGTTTCATGAGAGGGGATATGTATGCACTATTTATAGTCTCCGAGCTAACTTTGTAAGTTATAGAGGGATATATGCCCTCCTTTACTTCTATTGCCGGATGTCGACTTTGCCTACCCTATGCCGTACATCTCACTCCAAAAACTCAAACTCTCTTGTGAGCTTCTCCCTGTTCTGCTTCTCAAAAATACCGAGATTTACAGGGACGATTATACTGGAATCCGTGGTAGCGATACCGTCCTTGAGTATCTCGAGGAACTCCAGTACCGAAGAAAATCCATGGATTCTAGTGAGATATTCTATACCATCGAGAACTACTACGGAGTCCTTGTTCTCCTCGATGAATTCAAAGATTTTTCCCTTTATGGACTCCAAATGCGGCATCATGATATCCTTTCCGGACGACAGGTTCGTCAGCCACAGGACCTCGACATTTTCAGGAATCGCATACATCCTTTTCAGTATCAGAGGATTCGTCCTTGATATTATCATTCCTCTCATTCTTGTACGAACCATCGAAAGGAGAATCTTTATGGCCTTCCTGTTGGGCATCTCACCTTTTGTGAAATATATAAGACCTTTATTCATGAGTATAAGTGATATGTAGCTATCTCCGTATATTTCGAACAGCTTTTTGAGAATCGCATGGAACCTTTCTTTTTTAAGTATTCCCGCGGAATCCAGCTCATATGCCATTCTCCTGAGGAATCTGGAAAAGCTCTCAAGATCCATGTCGGAGGTGATATCAAAGACCAATTCCCCAGCTTTCATGCCTTCAAATGGAAGACCTTCTTTCTTCAGCCACTCGAGAATCGAAAGAAACTTCCTTCTGTCCTTTTCTCCTATGTGAGAGTATATCTCCTCCGCACATTCCTCCAATCTAAGCACTATCAGAGGCTTTACATACCATGCCGGAGTGTCTGACTCCGCGAACTCAGAAAAAGCGGCATATTTACTCTCAACGGGTGCTATAATAGTGGCACCCTTCTTTATCGCCCTCATGAGAAATCGAAAGAATTCCTTTCCCTCCCTCCTTCTTTTTTCATCGAATCCTATGAATGCAGGTAATGTGTTGGAATATATCACAGTGCCTGATAGGTCTGTGGAAAAGGATGAGAGGCTTTCTATGTCCTTTATGCTCCCAAATCTCGTGTTTTTGAGCATGTATCCCTCATCGCCAACCTTTATATATATAATATTATCAATATACTTTTCTATTCCCGGATAGAAATCGCGCTCCTCTTCGGCAGAGAACACTATCGCAGTGGTCCCCTGCTTCAGGAACTTTATCAGGGCATTCTTTGCCATATTCATCATTTTATCTGTATAAAAAAAGACCTTCCCCCCGGAAACGCCGTGCTCACTTTTAACCTTCTCCATCTCCTCCATTATCTCATGAACATGAATAACATAGTAAGCCACAGGAACCGAAAACATGCCGGTAACCAGTCCGAAAAAGGTGATCATCTTTATCCCGAGAGTATGGTTCAAAAAGCTTATTATAAACACCTCTGCAAATATTCCCGATATCACGGATGCGTAGAGATATGAAAAATATTTTCTGACCAGAGTATTGTGCGTCTTTATCAGCTGATATGTTAAAAACAATACGGTGAGAGAGTTCATTATGACAAAAAAAATCTTGACTCCGGGATACGCCCAGACGAAACCCGCAGCCGATAGGTCAAGTTCGTAGTATATTCCATTCGTCATGGAAACAGTATGTACATATCTTCCTTCAATTATATTCATAATATATATTGCTGGTAATATTAATCCAAAAAGGAAATAAAATCCATAGATAATGGTATTTCTCAGGCTCTTTATGAACATAGGCCTAGGATAAAGTAGAGAGAAAGCCAGTATGGTGACAAGTAATGAAGAAGTCGAAAGAAGCTGCACAGAATTCCAGAAAAGGGCGGTACTTAAATTATCGGAGAGCCGGATACCTGCCAGAGAAATGCACACCATCATGCTGAATATTTCCAGATATACTATGATGGAATACCTCCGGTCTTTCAGAAAAAGCAGGTCTTTGAGCGACGGGTGGAGTTTGACATATACAAGATAGAGGACTGCGGCGTTTGCAGATAAACCTATGAGCGGTGGCAGCAGGAACAGATTCCTTTTCATGGTGAGAACTGCAACTGTCAGTACCGCGAACAGCAAAAGCCCGAATATGGCCGCTTTTATCTCCGCGCTCTCTTTCGCATATGTCTTCTTTTTCAAATACTTCCCACCGATTATCTGTTTTTCCATCCTATAAGGGGTTCTCCCACCTCAAGGCCATTTTTTGTAACATTGAGCATGTATGGGGCCATTTCATGCACCGTGCCTCTCATCTTCCTTACCATGATGTATCTCTTCGGCATATGCGGCACCACCCGGTCTATGCCCACCTCTATCACCCCGTCCGCCATGAAATATTCATCCATCATCTCATCCGGGTCTCCTTCCATTATTATAAGGCTTGTAACCTTCCTTTGCCTCAGCCTCATGAAAAAATCCTGCATTCTGAACCTTATCTTTCTCCGCTCCATCAGAAATAGGTTCTGTAAGGCGTTCAACGAGTCGAATCCCATGAATCTCATGGCATCTTCCCTGCCAGCCTGACCGTAAAGAGCGAAGGGCTTCGATATCTCTTTCATTATCAGGTCAAGATATTCCTCTTCCTGAAGAAAGCTCTGCCTCGGCGTTATATCCTGACGGAACGATGCCAGGTCCTCTATGAAATACTGCTTATCAGGAGATGATATCCCGAGAGAGCTCATGTTTCTCCTGTGGCTTTCTTCGGTCTCCTCCAGTGTTATGTAGGTCGCTCTCTCGTTCTTATTGTTCCAAAGAAATGATGTCAGTATCTGGTGAGTTATCGAGGATTTCATCGTCCCCGGTCTTCCGACAACCATGACCACGGAGCCCTGCGGAGGTTCCGTGTGGAATATCTTCTCCAGGCCTTTCATCGAATCTCTGAACATTCAGTGACCTCCTGTGGATTCTTTGAGATTTTCAAGGCATTCGCCCTCTTTTGCGGACGATATGTGCATTATCGCTTTGCAAATGGATGTGAAGAAATCATCGGCCAGGTCCTCCTCCATGAGATACATTGGGTCATAGCCGAAATCCTCGCACTTCCTTATGAACAATACGATGGCGGCATCCCTCGATATGTATTTTTCCATTCTTTCTATTATTCTCGAAGATATCGAATCACTCCTGAAGATGCTGTCTTTCGGGCTCTTTTTCTCCTCTTCGGCCAGTTTCTCCTCAAGTGCCTCGGTTATGATCTCCCTCATCGTAATGTCTCTGTCCACCGCAAGAGATTTTATCCTTTTGTATAGATTTTCATCGAGTTCTATGGTTGTTCTCCTGAATTTTCCTTTCACGGCTTCACCCACACCCTCATATCACTTAGCTATATTTATGCTTTTCCATATGCTTACTTTCCAGACGAAAACCGAAAAGAGATAAAGTTCCGGTAAAATGGGGCCTTATGCACCCGAGAGAAGTGCTGAACGAGATAAAATGGAGATATTCGAAATCCCTTGACGGCGTGGAGATATGGTATGTGCACCGGGGAGCGAAAAATGACACGATGGTCGTGGAAGGGAGCACCGTGCGGAACATAGGCCGGGGATATCTCGAACTTGCGGATGGGCTGATACCATATCACCGAATCTTCAGAATAGTTTTTAACGGAAAGGTTATCTTCGAGAGAGAACATGAAAGAGACAGAGATATTGAGTGAATCTATACCGAAGCACTCGGCAATAGCATTCTCCGGTGGCCTGGACAGCTCGCTTCTTGCATTCCTTTCGGTTGAAAAAAATGCAGAATGCACGGCATATACTGTGGGAACGGAGGATTCCCATGATATTCTGTGGGCCACAAAAGCCTCCGAAATCATAGGCATTCCGCTTAAAAAGATAATTTTAGATGAGAAAGATATAATTTCTTCTGTGGAAGAGCTTTCCGGAATCATAGGGACGGACAATCTTGTTGTGCTTTCCTTCGAGCTCCCCCTCTATTTTGTCGCCAGAGAAGCCGTAGAAGATGTTATAATCACCGGACAGGGGGCGGACGAGCTCTTCGGAGGATACAAGAGATACGAGAGCATGCCGCCGGAATTGCTCGAATCGGAGATGAAAAGAGACCTTGAAAATCTTATTTCAGGGGGTATAGATAGAGAGCGGAGCATTGCGGGCCATTTCGGAAAAGAACTCCGAACACCATATCTGACACGAAAGTTCGTATCCGCCGTAACAGAAAAAGATGCATTATACCGCAAAGGTGTCGGACGAAAAGACATGCTGAGAGATATCGCGAGAGGCGCAGGTCTTGCCGAGGTGCTTTATAAGAAGGAGAAAAAGGCTGCACAGTATGGAAGCGGAACAATGAAGGTCCTTAAAAAACATAAAAAACAGAAA
>CAZQEG010000065.1:0-5002 GCA_964591575.1 uncultured Thermoplasmata archaeon | reverse complement strand
CATTGTATTTTATAAATTCTTTCTATATTCTGCCACCCAGCCGGCAGCATCGAGAAGGTCCTTTGCCACATATTCCGCATCGGTATTCCTTTTTTTATCCGATATCAGAACAGGAACCAATCCTGAGATTCTCGCACCTTTCACATCCCTCCTTTCTGAATCCCCAATATGAAAGGCCGTTTCCTTTTTTCCGGCCTTTTCCAAGGCTTTTGCAAATATGTGCGGGTTCGGCTTTCCCACGCCCACCTCCTCGGATGTCGTCACGGAATCGAACAGTTCGAGAACCCCAAGGGACCTCAGGACCCTGAAAGCATAGTCCGTGTCAGCATCGGTGATTATACCGAGATATCCAATCTCCCTCATCATTTTCATACCTTCAAGAGCATTCCTGGAGAGAGCACAGTTCTCTTCGTGAGAACGGACATATAGCTCGTGCAGCCAATCCCTATCCTCTGGCAAAACATGGCGGCCGTATCTTTTAAGAAGTCTTTCCGTGCCGTCAGAAATCAGGTCTCTGACCAGAATATATTTTCGGTCTCTGGAATCCATGAAAGGCCTGCGGTATGCATCTATGTATCTCCAAATTTCCTCTCCCGATATCGGAAGTTCGAATCTCTCTTTTATGGCTCTCCCAATCTCTCCGAGCGCAAGCCTCTCGTGTTCCGGGTCGGTTATCGTCCCCACCATATCGAGAAATATCACTTTCTGCGTCTTATCAGCTCATGAAGTTCTTCCATATAATCCTTTAATTCTGGGTTGCTGTTTATCTTCAGCATGGAGAGGACTATCACGGTGTTTATGAAAGTGCGGTTGTCCATCTTTATGTTCTTTTTTTCGATGTTCTTCCAGTCATCCACGCTCATAAGATCAAGTTCCTTTGAAAATCTGTAGAGGTCTCTGGAAACGACCCTGGGGCTGTCTATCGAATATCCCATCGCTTCCAAGATTCTCATCACATTTTTTATTGTTTCTCTTTTATAATAGACAACGGTGCTCGGACGATCGCTTTCTATCTCCGGAACGATAATATATGTTTTAGCTACCCTGCCGTAGACAACTTCCGGTATGTGGTGCACCTTTCTCTCACCGACCGGCACCACGATTCCGCTGGATTCGAGCTTTTTTATATGCCTGTATATGGTGGACTGGTCCTTCCCAATCAGCTCGGAAAGCTGAGATATGCTGAGATTGTTGATTCTCAGAAGCGAAAGGATTTTACTTCTGGTGGATTCCGTTATCACCTTTATTAGCTTCGGGTCGTTGATTATAACCACATCTTTCTGCTTCATATACATGCGTATAACCACTCGGTATTTCTACTTTTGCATTTCGGTGCATAAATATGTGAGAATTCCATATATGAATATCTGTGCATATGCAGATAATTTTAGGATTAAAAGCCCGTCTCAGCATTTTTGAGAAAAAAGTTTAAATAGAGTGGTAAGGAAGCATCTTCCATGCAGTTAGATACAAAAGAATCCGTTGTGATGATATCCAATGCAGAAAAGGCCCTTAAAACGGTTCTGGATGTCAGGAGGAAGGAGAAGGTCATGGTCATAACGGACGAGGAATCCGAAGACATAGGCTTCGCCTTCAACGAAGCATGTAAAAGGCTGGGGCTGAGTTCCTCGATTATATACCTGTCGAGCAGAAAAAACGGGCCGATAAAGGATCTGCCACAGGAACTCGCGAGGGAACTTGACCATGCAAATATATACATAAATACATTCAAATCTTATGCGGAAGAAACGCCTTTCAGGGTAAAACTTCTGGATATGGAGCTAAAAAGGGGTGCGAGGATAGCACATGCTCCGGGTATAGACAAGAATATGCTTATAAAGGGTGCTCTCACCGCAGACTTCCATGAGATGTGGAAGACGGCCAGAAAACTTATGGACATCATGGAAGGGGTTTCCGAGGTGCATATTACCACAGAAAAGGGAACGGATCTAAATCTCAGAATAGAGGGAAGGAGGTTTCAGACGGATATAAAGATCGGAAAGAATCAGATTGGAAACCTTCCTGCGGGCGAGATATGGTGCGCTCCTCTGGAAGACGGCGTTGACGGCGTTGCCATAATAGACGGAAGTATAGGTGATATCGGGTTTCCGCCTTGTCCTTTGAAGATACATATGAAAACGGGGAAGATAACCGCAATAGAATGCTCGGATGAGAAATTCAAAGAGAGGCTGGAAGAGCTTCTTCATGCGGACGAGCTCGCGGATGTTATAGGAGAACTCGGTATAGGGCTCAATCAGAGCGCAAAATTGATAGGGAATATGCTGGTGGATGAGAAAGCCGCTCAGACCATCCATATAGCGTTCGGGAACAACATCGATTTCTACGGAGGGAAGAACACCTCCTCGATGCACAGGGATTTTCTGATAAAGCGGCCGAACATGGAACTCACCTATTCCGACGGCCGTAAAAGGAAGATTATGGAGAGCGGCAAACTGCTGATGGAATGATTTTTAAAGCCCTTTGAAATATCCCATTGTGACCAAGCGTTCGAGAAAGAGCGTATATAAGAAGATAGTCGGGACATACAGCTCGAAGAGTTCGAGAATAAGCGAGAATTTCGAAGCCGAATCCTTTGAACCGTCTCCGAAGGACCCCCTAGCCCAGGATTACATCAACGACTGTGCTCTTGCGCTGGGAATGGAATATGTTATCGGAAAAAGAAAGCTCGCCGACAGTGTGAATGAAACTTTTTTTGTCGTTAATGCGGGTGCCCCGCATCTTCCGCTCATAGGGTGTTTTCTGAAATCTCACGGAATAGAGCCGTATTTCTACATAAAGGGGAGCGCTCCCTCATGCACCACCAGTTTCATCTATTTCTCATCCCCTTTCAAAAGGATTAAGCTTCCGGAAGAGCCGGGTATGGCACAGCTTTTCGATGCTCATGCGGAGTTCGACAAGGTCTCTCAGATGCCTTCCGTCTCAAAGCTCAAAAAGATGGGGATAAAAAGAGTTGTTATAATGGTCGAATACAACTATGAGCCCCTGAACCACCCCTACAAAAAGCATCCGGAATTCGGAAAAAGGGTGGCGAAATACAGAAAAAAGAGGATAGACACATCCATAATCGAAATAGACCCGAGGCCCAGAGAGAAGGACTTTCAAAGATTGATAGACATGCTCGGAGAAAACCGGGAGATTCTGGAAAAACTTGCGAGTTATCTGAAGACGGATACGAAAAACGCACTCAAAATAATAAAAAATGGGAAAAAGGCTTTTTTTGACTGATTACCTCTTAACGACCTTCTTCTTCACGACCTTCCTTACGACCTTCTTCGGTGCGGCCGGAGCCTCGGGAGGCTTTTCTTCGGGTTCTTTCGGGGGATTCTCTTCGCTTTTCTCCGCCTTTATCTCGCCTATCATGTCCTGTGGTATCGAAGGAGCACCCGCCGTTTTTTCTTCCGGTTTCTCCTCTGTTTTCCCCGATGTCGGCATCTTTATTGGCTGCCTGACCACTTTCTTTACCACTTTTTTCACAGGCCTTACCGGTGGTTTTGCCTCTTCCTTTTCAGCAGGTGCCTCAGTCGTCTCGGGTTTTGCCTCCTCGGAAGATGCCGCTTCCTCTTCGGCTTTGGATTCTCCCGCGGCCTCTTCCTCGCCTTCTTCGGGTTTTTCAAGGGATGGAAGCTCTATCTTTGAGATTGCCGCTTCTTGGACGTTCGCCTGCTCTGTCTTCTTTTTGGTGGG
The DNA here is from genome assembly GCA_964591575.1 of uncultured Thermoplasmata archaeon. Classification (GTDB taxonomy): domain Archaea; phylum Thermoplasmatota; class Thermoplasmata; order WALJ01; family WALJ01; genus CAZQEG01. Next base: position 1,297 of record CAZQEG010000065.1, on the reverse strand, counting down.
CCTCAGCGGGCTCCCGCAGACATGGCACACTATATCGGTCTTGCTGTTGAGAGCGCCGCACACAGGGCATATTATTCCGCCCGTCTTCTTGCGCTCCTCTTCCCTCTTCAGCCAGTCTTCGAAGGTCACATAGGATTTCTGGGACTTCCACCACTGCTGGAACTTCTTTTCCGTGAAGTCCTCGCCCATCTGCTCCTTTGCCTGCTTTCTGAACTTATCCACGAATTCCTCGTACTGCTTCTTCATCTGGGTCTCGTAATCCACGATTTCTTTTCCGCTGACGAGGAACTTGGCGCCGCACACAGGGCACTCCTTGGAATCCGCAGGAATCCACGAACCGCAGGAACTGCACTTCACCATCTCTTTATCGAAGACAGCACCGCAGTACGGGCATTTGTCAGAGCCGGCCGGAATCATCCTTCCGCAGTTTCCGCACTCCACATACTTCCCGACATAGTGCTTCTTGAGGTATAGCATGCCTCCGCCTATCGCACCGGCTACGGCAATCAGGACTATCAGGATAACAAGCCACAGCGGGAACTGGGAAGGTGTCACATTCTTATGAACCGAGATTGTTACGGGTGTGTAATGTGTGGAAACGGTTTCTCCTGTGTTCGGATTTGCTGCCGTGATGCCTATGTCGTAATCTCCCGGATTTCCCGGGGTGGAAAGGCTGCCGTAGAAGCTGTTGGTGTTCTCTATCCAGTGAATCGTGTTCGTGGATGATACAACGGCCCCTGTATTCGAATTGGTCAGAGATATCGTGAGAGGTATGTTGGTGACGCGCTCTCCGTCCACATTGTCCACGAGATAGCCGTTTACCGTTATCGAAGGCTGATCCTGCATGTTTATTTTCTGCCCTTCCGCAGGCCCGGTTATGTGGACCGTGAGATCCATCTGGAGAATGCTGATCGTGGAGTTCATCTGATTGTTTGTTTCTGAGGATTCGTCGACCACATCAGTCGAATCCACCACCGCATAGATGTTTGCGAGTCCGGCAGCCAGTGTGAATCTGTCCACCGGAAATGCGAGATTCACCGGCATTCTATCATCCAGCTTGTTCAGCATGGTCTGGTTCAGCGTTATATTCCCCAACATATTGCTCCAGTTCCCGGTGAACGGTCCGTTGAAGATTGATACCGTGAAGGAATTTATGTCCGAATATGAGAGGCGACCGCCATTGTTCTCTATCGTTATGTTCACATCGAAGTCTCTGGATTCGGATATCCCTGCCGTTGTATTTATGATATTTCCGTTCCTGAGGAATGTCATATTGGTTATCGTGAGGTCAGGGCGC
>CAZQEG010000064.1:3736-5050 GCA_964591575.1 uncultured Thermoplasmata archaeon | reverse complement strand
TCGCTCCATGTCGAGGGCTTTTCCGGCAGTTCCATGTGAGATATGGCGAGATGTATCTGGTGCTCGCTTATCCCGAGGCCGGTGAGTTTCTCGAAAAGCATGGTCTCCGGCTTCTTTCCCATACTCTCCGCTGTCTTGGATATTCTCCGCCAGTTCGAGGTGAGTATTCCGAATATCCAGTAGTCCATCTCATCCTCGAGGAACTTTATGTCGTCGAGAGGGTCATAGGAGCCGATATCCACCGAATTCCCCTCTGCATCGGTGCTTCCGCTGGCATCGATTATATGGACAAGAGCGGAGGCATGCCTCAGGTCATCCAGAAATTTGTTGCCCAGGCCCTTTCCCTCGTGAGCACCGGGTACAAGACCTGCGACATCTATGAGTTCGACAGGTATCAATCTCGTTCCGTTATGGCATATGGAATTCCGCGGGTTACACGGCTTCCCAAGCTCGAGATGCGGACATCTGGAACGTACGTATGCAACACCCATGTTTGGTTCTATAGTTGTAAAAGGATAATTTGCTATTTCGGCATCTGCAGTGGTAACAGCCGTAAAAAACGTGGATTTTCCGACATTCGGTTTTCCGACGACTCCGATTTCCATGGAAAAGGATTGCGGAGTGGATTAAAAACTTTACCTAAGCGAGATGGTACCATATCAAATATGCTCCCACGAATACCAGTATGAGAGCGCTCGCCATCTTAACGGTCTCGGTGTGCCTTTTCAGGAAATCCACGGCCTTTTTCTCCATCGCAGCCATCAGGAGGGTCACAGCCACCATGAGAGCACCCGCAGTGAGCGAATATATGAGAAGAGATATTATGCCGGCTGTCATGGAAATCGCCATGGCCCCTATTATAACGGCGAGGAACACCGGTGCCGTGCAGCCTGTGGCGGCTCCGCCGTAAGCGACCCCGTATCCGAAGAGCTTTGCTGCGAATCCGTGCTCTCTGTTCCCCTCCTTTCTTTTTATCATTTCGGTGATTGGGTGAAACGGCCTCAGAAGGATCTCATACTGGAGCGGAGTAAACATCAACAGTCCCAGGACTATGAGAATGGCACCTACAACGAGGCCGAGCATCGGTATGTACGGCGCTATGAGGGATGCGGAGTATAGGAGAAGAAATCCCGCTACCAGATATATGCCGATTATCCCTGCGGCTGCGGCGCTCCCCCCGACGAGAGCTTTTCCGTAACTGCTACTTTTCTTTTTTATTCCAAAATAATATGCCATATATCCGGGGAGCATGGGGAACGAACACGGCGAAAAGAACGAGGCTATGCCCGCAAAAAGCGCGAGAGTATAGATGCT
>CAZQEG010000064.1:0-3636 GCA_964591575.1 uncultured Thermoplasmata archaeon | reverse complement strand
GAAAGAGCGCTCCCTGACAGCAGAATGATGCCGAGAAGGACCGCCGCTATCTTCCAGGTCACCTCATCTTCCTCCGGATAAATGCCGAAATGCAGATTGCGGACAGGACGGCCAATACGCCCGGAAACGGGGTGGTGTCGAGGGATGATGATCTTCCCACGGTGAAATGATACGGCCCGAGAGTTTCGTATGTCTCGTTTCCCGTGCTCTCGTTCTGATATGTTATGTTCACCTCGTAATGCGCTCTCGTGCCGGCATCCATGTGCTCCACTTCCACCCACCATGTATCGCTGTCTGTCTTTCCATGACTGCTCTGCAGATAGCACACGGTTCCGTTGTCCGCACATATATCGAAGCGAACATCATAGGCCCCCGGTGCTCGGCAGTAGAATCTTACGGTATCTTTGTCAGTCGGGTGCTGAGGCTCCATCCATGTGCTCGGCTCGGCGAGAACGGGCCGGACCAGTGCAAGCATTGATAATGTCAGAACCAGCAGTATCAACATTCCGCGTCGCATAAGTTCTCATCCCTATCATTTTATTTACTTTTTTCGGCAGAGATGCCCTCATCCCTTTTCCCCATATTTTCCTTGATTTCCTCCGGTCTCTTCCCTCTGGCAAGCTCGACAAGAAAACGGGCGGCTTCCAGAGCTCCGTTCCCGAAAGATGCCTGCCTTTCCGTTATCTTTTTTCTCAGGGCCCCGTCCTTGAAAAGAGAGTTTATGTGTTCTAACGCCTCCCTATGTGTCTCTGCATAGAGCGCAATGCCTCTCTTTTCACAGAGCCTGCCCACTATCCTCTGCTCCTCTGTTTTCGGATATATCACTACGGGCTTGTTGCATGCTACTGCCTCCATTATCGTGGAATACCCTGAACAGAGCACAATGTCCGAGGAACAGATATAGGACATCAGGTTCTTCGCCGGGCCAAGAAATCTCACATTGCTGCCGTGATTGCCGCCGGAACTTCCGTTAGACCGGATGTATACCGTGTGATTTTCATCTTTCATCGCTCTAATGAACTCCTGCGTATATTCTCCCGTGTTCGAGGGTACCACCAGAATCTTTCTTTCTCCTTCGAGAGCTGCCCTGTCGTATCTTTCATAGGCAAGCGGCCCGACCGTAAGGCACCTGCTCTTCAGCACAGGTGGTATCTCGTCAAGGCCCATTATATCCGGATATATGATGGCATGAGCGGCCCTGTACATGTAAAACCTCATCCTGTCTCTGATACACTTTGCCGCAGGAGAGATATCATCGACCCACAGGGGTATCATTTCATGGGTTATCACGACGGTGGTAAGGCCTTTGAACCGAAGAAAGAAGGTCAGAAAAGGCTCCATGTCCGATACTGCGACATCCGGATTTATCTCGTCCAGAGCCCTGGAATATTTCCCGAGATTTCGGAGATACTGCCTGACAATATGCGAAGCATCCACATTGGGAGAACCGTATCTGAAATAGTCCGGAGTATCAAGCCTAACATAATCGAATCCGTAATCTTTGACCAGCCTCTCCCCAACCTTCGCCCCAGCAAACACTATCTTAGAGCTGCTTTCAATCTCCCTCAGGTAGTTGGCTATGGTGAGGGAGCGCCCCACATGTCCGGCTCCGCCGGCTACATAGGTGAAGAGATATGTCGGCATCGGGTTCGAAAAAAGGGTGCCGTTAATAATCTTTTGGAAAACAGGAAAATAAAGGGGAGACCGGATAACTTTATATGATAAAAAAGTTCACCGCTCATAATCGGTGGTACCATGTATATTATGGAAAAAAGGATCGACACGGTCAGAATCCCTCCCGACAGGCTCGGAGAGGATTATGAGAAGGTATGCGGCGAGATAGCACAGAATACTTTCGAAGGGACGATGCATGACAATATAATGGTCGTCCTCCTGCACAACATAAAGCTCATAGGAGAGGGAAGGATGGTATACGGCGACGGTGCGGTGTACCAGAAGGTGGAATACGAGGCCCTTTCCTACGAACTGAGAGACAAAGAGGTGGTGGACGGCTTCGTATGCGAGGTGGTCAAGTTCGGTGCGTTTCTCAGGTTCGGCCCTCTGGACGGCCTAATTCACATAAGCCAGATATCCACGGAACACATAGATGTGGACATGAACAATCAGCGGCTGATAGCATCGGAAAGCAAGCGCTTCATAAAGATAGATGACCTTATAAGGGCGAGGATAGTCTCGGTCTCCATAAACGAGCGCTCTCCGAGGGAATCGAAGATAGGCCTCACGATGAAACAGGTAGGTCTCGGGAAGTTCGAGTGGATTGAGGAGAGCAGAAAGAAGGAGGCGGCCTGATGGTCAAACCGAGCGAGTTGAAGGCCTGCAAGAAATGCAGATATCTGACGACGGAGAAAAAATGCCCCATCTGCGGCGGAGAGACCACCAAAGAATGGCAGGGTTATCTTGTGGTAATAGACTACAAGAGGTCCGAGATAGCCAGAAAGATGGGTATCACCATAAACGGAAAATACGCTCTCAAGGTCCGCGGAGAGATGTGATTGCTGGTCCTTCCGGAGGATATGAGAGAGGAACTTGCCAAGCCTCTCGGGTCTGTTGTGAAGGAAGTCCCCGAATGGCTGGCGGAAAAACGGGTGATAAGTGTGGGAGATGTCTGTACGATAACTTTATATCAGAGCGGCATAATCCCGCATCTCGCCCTCGTTGACGGCAAAACAGAGCGCTCTCCGCATTCGGGTGCCGAAAGACTGCGCTTTGATGCTGTCTTGCATGTCAGGAACCCAGCAGGAAGCATAACGGACGAAATGATGCGAGCAATAAAGAAATCCATGAAAAACAGGGAAAACACCCTGATAATAGTGGATGGCGAGGAAGACCTTGCATCGCTCGTATGCCTCTCGGAAGCCGATGATGGCTTTTATGTGGCCTATGGGATTCCCGACAGAGGAATGTGCCTTGTAAAGGTAGACGAAGAGACGAGAAAGAGAGCCGAAGAAGTCCTTTCGAGGATGAAGAAAGTGACGGAGGCATAAAATGGAAGTAGAAATAAGCACGAAAAGAGACAACCCCCTGCTCGAACGCACGGAAGTGTATTTCAAGGTGACACATGAGAAGGAAAAGACCCCGAAGAGAGATGCCGTAAGGGGAAAGATAGCCGAGGCTCTGAAGGTGAACAGGGACAATGTGGTGGTAGATTATATGAGGAGCGAATACGGAATGCCCGTCACCGTTGGATATGCAAAGGCATACAAGACAAAGGACGCTCTCATGAAAATCGAGAGAGAGCATGTCCTCAAAAGGAATCAGATGAAGGAAGAAAAGAAGGAGGGACAGTGATGGCATCTGGGAAGAAGCCCGCCGTGAAGAAATCCAACTACTACAAGATAGAGGATGGAAAACTCATGAGAATAAGGCGCACATGCCCGAAATGCGGAGCCGGAGTTTTCATGGCGGTCCATAAGGACAGGGTATCCTGCGGAAAATGCGGATACACTGAGTTCATAAAGAAGAAATGAGCGAGCCGCTTCTTTTCTCATATTTTTCCGGGACACATCGGATAAACTTTTAATCCCGTGTCGTATGTGCTCCGAGGACCTGTAGGGTAGTCTGGACATCCTTCCGGCCTTCGGAGCCGGGGACCCGGGTTCGAATCCCGGCAGGCCC
>CAZQEG010000063.1:0-5063 GCA_964591575.1 uncultured Thermoplasmata archaeon | reverse complement strand
GTTTCTTCCGCTTTTTCTTCTTTTTCTCAATTTCCTCTTCGCTGCTCGCTATCTCTTTGAGTCTTTTCTTCGATTCTTCCACCGCTTTTTTTGCGCCTTCCAGCTTGCTTTTCAGCTTTTTTGCCTCTGCATAATAGCGCTGAGCGCTCTCATTGACCCCTGCGAAATCGAGCGCTATCTCTTCGTTCTCCATCATTACGGTTATGATTTTTTTATCAGGCCTGACAGAAACGAAATAAGGCAGCTTTCTGAGACTGGCGAAGTCCTTTCCCTTCATCCGTCTAACCTCTTCAAGGAATCTCTCTATCTCCTGATAATGGGCGTAGATTATCTCAGCCTTTCTTTTGGACTCTTCCATGCCTTTTATGAAGTCCTTCATGGCCTCTTCCTGCTGTCTTATCTGGCGCTGTATTCGCTCCACTGCAGGGCTCTTTCTTATGCGCTCCTTTTCCGGAACCGATGTGAAGTACTCAAAGACCGCTGAGTTCATGCTCTCGAAGTCCTTTTTCTCAAGACCGGCATACACATTTAGCGGGAACGGAACGACATCTTTCGGCTCACCGTCTTTATAGTATACGGCAGGCCCTTTCTCCCTCGAGAAAAGTTTGAAGAGAGCCCCGTATATATCTTCTATTTCCTCTTCGCTGAGCTCTTCCGCCTTCTTTTCCTTGTCAATCCCGGCCGTTATGCATACCTCTTCCGCATAGGTCCCTCCGAGGTTGAGCCTTGTTGCCAGCGTTCTCACGAGGTTTTTGTCGCTCTCTCCGAGCTTTCTCAGCATCTCATCCTTTCCCATCTTCCTCGGGTCTGCGCTCTCCGGCGGATACCTGTATTCCTCTTTAGGAATGAGGGCCCGGGTGGACCAGCGCTGGAAGAACATCGGAACGAGAATTATTCCGTCTTTTACTATGCTTATGTTCCCGTTTCTGAAGAATTCCGCTATTATTGTGTATCTTTCCGCCTTTTCAAGCTCTATCTCGACTATCCTGTCAAATCCGTGCTGCCTTATATCCGTAACCCTTGCATTTGAAAGATTCTTCCTGAGGAACATCACGAATCCGCTTGGTTCGGCCGGGTTCTCCCCCTTCCTTCCCATGAAAATGTATTTTCCGGATTTCATCAGCAGGTCTTTCTTTCCGTTCTTTGTAGAGAAGGATATCAGCAGTTCATCCCTTTCGGGCTGGTATACCTTGTCAACATGCGCACCTATCAGGGATTCCCTGAGCTCCGGGACAAGAGCGGCTATGTCAAAGGAAGATAGAGATGATTTCACGGGGGGTTATCAATCGATTATTTTTTATCTTCTGTCGATTCCCCTCCATGAAGGTCCGAGTAAGAGATGCGGAAATAGCGATGAAATCGGTGTGGTATGACAGGGAGAAAGGAGAGGTTGCGCTCATAGACCAGCGAAAGCTTCCCTTCGAGATAGAGATTTTCACCGCTTCCACGGTGCGGGATGTGGCTTTTGCGATAAAGGACATGGTTGTGAGAGGAGCGCCGGCCATAGGTGCGGCAGCGGCTTATGGCATGATACTCGCATACAGAGAGAAGCAGCCGGAGCACGGAGCGCATATGCTGAAATCCACGAGGCCGACCGCCCATGACCTTTTTCATGCGGTCGATTTCATGCTCGAATCCATCAGGAGCGGAAAGGATCCGGTGGATTCCGCGGAGAATTATGTCATGCGGACTCTCGATGCATGTGAGAACATCGGAAGGCATGGAGCAGACCTTATCGAGGATGGGATGAGGATACTCACGCACTGCAATGCCGGCGCACTTGCCACTGTCGATTACGGAACCGCACTTGCACCCATGAGATTTGCCAATGACAGCGGAAAGAAGATATTCGTCTGGGTGGACGAAACGCGTCCGAGGCTTCAGGGAGCATCCCTGACCTCATGGGAACTCCTGAACGAGGGGATAGAACATGCGATAATCGCCGATAACGCTGCCGGACATTTCATGAGGAGAGGTGAGGTGGATATGGTGATAGTGGGTGCGGACAGGGTCGCTCTCAACGGTGATTTCGCCAATAAAATAGGGACATACGAAAAAGCGGTTCTCGCAAAGGAGAACGGCATACCTTTCTATGTTGCGGCACCTCTCAGCACATTTGACCCCGAGATTTCTTCGGGAGATGATATCGTTGTCGAGGAGCGCTCCGAAGACGAGGTTCTGTATGCCCATGAATGCAGGTTATCCCCTGTCGGCGCTCACGCCAGGAACCCGGCCTTCGATGTCACACCTGCCGAGTATGTCACTGGCTACATAACCGAAAAAGGAATCATACGGCCAGATGAGATTGGAAAATATCTTCAATAATCATCTATGGGAATCGAGCCACTTTCCGTAGTGAACAGCATTTTCTATGGCGGCCACGGCTCTTCTTGGTGACGGAACCACGGGAATCCCTGCATTTTGTAGGGTTCTGGATACCTTTTCCGTGAAAGACCCGCCCGCACTCAGCACCATGAGAGGCTTTTTTCTTCCGGATAGGACCTTCGAGAGCTCCTCCCAGTTGCCTGCCAATCCCTCATCCTGAAGTGTGAGAGCGGCCAGTATCACATCGGCATTCTCATCGTTCTCTATATGCCCCAGAGCAGAGTCGTACCACGAGGGTGTCGCGCTCCCAGTCAGGTCCACAGGGTTCTCCACACTGACGAAATCCGGCAGGCTCTTCCTTATGGCATGCTTTGTATCTTCGGATAAGTGAGCGAGACGCACGTTCTCGGAGAGGTCTATCCAGTCCGATGTGAGAACGCAGGGCCCTGCTCCGTTCGTAACCATTATGGTCCTTCCTCCCTCGGGTACCTTCTGGACAGACAGCATGTTCAGAGTATCGAGAAAATTCTCCAGGTCAGAGGTCATAACCGCGCCGTGCTGGCGGAGCGCATCCCGGAAAACCCTTCCGTCCGATGCCAGAGAACCCGTATGACTTCTGGCAGCCTTTGCTCCGTGGGCCGTCATTCCTGCTTTTATTACAACCACTGGCTTTTTCATGGAGACCTTTTCCAGTATGTCGAGGAATTCTCTCCCGTTTTCAAGGCCTTCCATGTAAATTCCTATCACCCTCGTACTTTCCTCCTCCGCCAGATACTCCAGCGCATCCACTTCATTCACATCGGACTTGTTCCCATAGCTGACAAATTTATCTATTCCTATGCCGTATTTGGCAAGCCATTCGAGTGCGATAATTCCCACCGCTCCGGACTGGGTCACTATGCTGACATGCCCCTTTCCGGGCCTCTGCATGGCATATTTCGGCTGAAAGAACGTATCAACACCGCTTTCTGTGTCAAGAACCCCTATGCAGTTCGGTCCTATTATCCTTACGCCGTATTCCCTCGCCTTTTCGACCATCTTTTCCTCATATACCGCACCTTTGGGTCCCATTTCTTTAAAACCGCCGGATATGACGACAGCCGCTCTTCCTCCGTGCCTTCCGAAGCTCTCCACGGAATCCGGGACCTTTTCCGCAGGGAGCACAATAACGGCCATATCACAATTCGGTGCCTCCTCCACGCCGGTATACACCTTCATACCGAGAATCTCCCCGCCTTTCGGATTCACGGGGCAGATTTTCCCTCCGTAAGAACCTTTCAGGGATTCAAGAACGACATATCCTATTTTATTGGGATTGGAAGATGCACCGATGACCATAATCCCGTCAGGATGGAAGAAATAATCCATTTCAGAGGTCAAATCCGCCACTCTCTAGCTGCTTCATGAGCGCTCTCTGCATCTTTCTGTTGCCTGCGAAGTTCTTTATCGCCTTTTTCGAGCGGTTGTAATGCTTCAAAAGTGCCTTCACATCGTCGGTTCCCTTGCCGCTTCCTCTCGCTATTCTTCTTACCCTCGATGACTTTATTATTTTCGGGTTCTCCAGTTCCTCCCTTGTCATGGAATCCATGATTATATGGAAATCTCTCAGCTTTTTCTGAAGGCTCTCCACTTCCTCTTCAGACAGGGTATCGACCATCCCCAGCATTGAAAATACCTTTTTGAGCGGTCCCATCTTTGTCATGGCTTCCATCTGGTCGTACATGTCTATAAGATTGAACCTGCCGGACATCATCCTCTTCGCAAGTTCTTCCGCTTTTTCCTCGTCCATAGCACCGCTGGCGCTCTCCATGAGGCTCTGGATATCGCCCATTCCCAGCAGTCTGGATATGAATCTGGCAGGCTCGAACTTCTCGATGTCCTCTACATGCTCCCCCGTACCGAGAAAGACTATCGGGGCCTTTGTCTCGGCAACTGCGCTGAGCGCTCCGCCCCCCTTTGCCGAACCGTCGAGCTTTGTGATTATCACCCCGGTAACTCCCACGGCGTCATGGAATGCCTTTGCCTGCGGGCCTGCCTGCTGCCCCACCGAAGCATCGAGAACAAGGAAGACCTCGTCCGCACCGGCCACCTTTCCAACGAGCTTGATTTCCTTTATCAGGTCCTCTTCCAGAGAATGCCTGCCCGAGGTATCTATTATTACGACATCCGTGTGCTTGAACTGTTCGAGACCTTCACGCACTATCTTGGGTGCTTTCTTCTCCCCGGGCCTGCCGTAGACCGGAACACCTACCTGCTCTCCTATCTGTTTCAGCTGGTCATACGCAGCCGGTCTGTGAACATCTCCGGCTATCAGGCCGACGCTCAACCCCCTCTTCTGGAAGTAGTTTGCAAGTTTGCCGCATGTGGTGGTCTTACCCTGACCATAGAGGCCTACCATCAGAATCCTGTGCTTTTTCAGGGTTATCTCCCTGGGCTCTCCGAGAATCTTCACCATTTCCTCGTATATTATCCGGATAACATGCTCCCTTCCGCTCTTCCCTGCGGGGGGCTCCTCCGTTAGAGCTCTTCTCTCCACCTCTTTTGTGAGTTTCAGAGCGAGCTTGACATTGACATCCGCCATGAGCAGAGCCCTTTGAAGCTCCCTTACTATCTCCTTGACCAGCTTTTCATCGATGGTCGAAGCTCTTGCTATCTTCTTCAGCGTGTTTCTTATGGATTTCCCGAGATTGTCCAGCACCATTGCACCGCATATGCTTTTGGTATAAGTTTATTTCTTC
>CAZQEG010000062.1:0-5125 GCA_964591575.1 uncultured Thermoplasmata archaeon | reverse complement strand
TGGGGAGAGGAACTATGAATAATGTTAAAAAGCAAAGAAGTAATGCCGAGGGTGAGGCCGACTGCCCATGAAAAGGATTAAAACGGACATCCCACACAATTACATAACGATAAAGGTCACAAAGAGCAGGATTGATAAAGGGCTTCTCGCAATACCTGTTTCTCTTATTTATCTATTTCCAGAAAATGCTGATGAGGTTTATCTGGTAAATGAAGATGGCACTGAGGAGCGGAAGTCGTTTACTCCATATAAGAGTAGTAGCAGAGAATGCCGGATAGGCGGCATGAAGGAACTATATGAGAAATACAGCGTACAGAAAGGAGATGAGTTGGTCATTCAACCACTTGGAAACAACAGATATCGGATAATTCCTGAAAAAGTATTTCTTGGAAAGGTTAAGGAATTTGAGAGAAAAGCAGAAGAAACAGATAATGATAGAGAGATAGAGAGCCTTATACATGATTTCACAAACTTCGTGAACACAGAGCCTGAAATTCTTATTAAAAAGGAATTTCTGAGACTGTCCAAAACAAGAATTGAGGCCAGAAAGGTCGTTCCCAAGAAGGAAACGGGGGTAAGGGAACGGGTTCCTCCATTTATACGAAGAATGTTGCTCAATCTTTATCATGGAAAATGTCAAGTGTCTGGATTTACGTTTCTTATGAAAAACGGACAACCGTATTTTGAAATACACCATATAAAACCGGAATTGGGAAACCATCCGAAGAACCTTCTGGTGGTAAGCCCGAATGTACATGCACAGTTCACCTATGCTTATGTAAAACACTTTTTTGATTCTGGCGGGTGGCTAAGAAAAGTGAAGTTCAACGACAAAACCTATGAAGTCTATCAGATAATCGATAATTTGCCCTCGGGATATATGAAAGAAGTTCATTTCACATAATTTGTTCTCGACCCGTTCATCGGAAGCGGCCAGACCGCAATAGCGGCAGTAAAAACCGGAAGGCACTATGTTGGCTATGAGATAAATGAGAGGTATGTGGAGAGCGCCAGAAGAAGGATCAGAGATTTTACAATAGAATTTAACTCTCCATCCATAACAGATTATGCTCAGGAAGAGAGAACATCGTATCAAAAGGCTCTGGACATCAAACCCTCGTAATTCCCCCGAACAACCTCTTTTTCTTCCGTTTCACCGGTTTTGTATCCCCTACTTCTTCGTGCTTTTCTTCTCCTTCAAATATTATGGTCTCGCTTTTCAAATTCTTTATATCGGAATAGTATTTTGATTCCAAACTCCTTCCCTTGTCTGATTCGCCATTAACCGTTATGTTTACGGCAACATTCTTGCTTCCCGCCTCCGCATATTCCACAGGCTTACGGGCGATGGATACCGACATTATTTCAAGCTCATACTTTTCGGATTTCCCCTTCATTCCTTTGAATAATCGCCCTACTATCACATCACCGACAAGGACATTTCCGATGCCAGTTATATGATATGTATCTTTTACCTGAAACTGCGCTCTCATGAATGAACTAAGGTTGTGGGAAATAAAAGACTTTCTATGGGCGAAGAGAATGATTGAACGATTAAGAGCCCGGTGTGGAGATATGCTTGGAACGGTATCTTCCGATATCTCCGCTTCCAAAACTGTTTAAACCCCTACCGCCTTTTTCTAGCGTGTCCTCCCGCTCCGCTTACATCTACGGAATATCCGCAGTACTGCTCTGGTCTACAGTGGCCTCGGCGTTCAAGCTGTCCCTTCGATACATGGATTTCGTTAGCCTGCTTTTCTTCTCCTTTGAATCTACCTGTCCCCGTTCATATCCTTCGTGATAATCCATTTCACCGTTGGCGAGGAGATACTGGCATCTACGATAATCGGGACCGTGCTCCTCATAAGCGGAATTCTGATTGAGAACATGAATGGAAGGTTCACCCAACATCGATAACTTTTTACTCTTTGAAGGCATATCAGTTCCGGATGTCACTGCACGAAGATATTCTCAAAATAGTCGAAGAGGAGCTTCCCGGCATAGGCAGGTATATGCTCAAAAAGCAGCTCAAAGACCTCGGTCTCACGGAGGAGTCCATAGGCTTGGAAGACATCCCGAAGATATCGAGAGCGCTCTCGGAAGCCTCCGCAATGTTCGGGAAGGAAAAGGCCAGAAGGCTATCTCTGAGGATAGAGAAGATTTCCGGCGTTGAAAGGGCAATAGAAGGAGAAAAAAACAGGGACAGAAAAACCAGTATGCTTGTTGATATGGCGGCGGCGAGAGAGAGAAGAGGAGAAGGGGAAGCGGCAATGAAACTGTACGAAGAAGCCCTCAAACTGGCAGAGAAATCCGATTTCCCGAGAATCGTGGCCGAGATAAAGAGGGAGATGGCGCAGATAAACATAAGAACGGGAGATTTCAAATCTGCGGAGGAAGCACTTCTGGATGCCAGAGGGATATCCGAGAGGATTTTTGACAAGAAGGGTATTCTCATGGCCGTCAATGCTCTGGGAAGTCTGGAGTGGAGAAAAGGAAATTATAGAAGAGCCGTAAGATACTTGGAATCCGCCCATCGGATGGCCGAAAGAATGGGGGATAATGATATGGAAGGAAAAGCATACATGGGGCTGGCAAACATATACGATGAGATGGGGAACGAGGAGAACGGCATCCGATACTCGGAGATGGCCCTGAAATCCCTTGAAAAAGCCGGGGATAAGAGAGGTATTGTCACGATATACAACAATCTCGGCGTTAGCTATGCCCGCATCGGAGATATGAAGGGAGACAGGAATGCCTATGAAAAATCAAAGAAATACTATAAAAAATGCATCGAACTTTCGAAGAAACTCGGTTATGCTGTGATGGAAGGGTGGGCATCCTTCAATATGGCCGAAACCCTCGCTAAAATCGGTGAATTCGAAGAAGCGCTGGAATATGCACGTAACTCCGAGGATATCTTCGAGAGGATGAACGACAGCCTAGGGATGTCGGGAGCGCTCATGTCCTTTGCGATTATATATCGAGAAAAGGGCGACTTTGAGGAGTCTGCCGGATATTTTCAGAAGAGCATAGCCATAAGACGGAACTTGAAGACACCTTACCGAATAGCGGATGCTCTCTACGAATATGGCAAGCTTCTCAAAAAGATGGGAGATAAAAGAGCAAGCTCCGTGCTTTCCGAGGCGGCGAAGATTTTTGAAGACATAGGCAGCTCCGAGAGGGCAAAAGAGGCCAGAAAAGCCATTTGATCAGTCCCTGTACTTCAGTTCAATCTCTTCAAGGTCCCATGGAACGATGGTATTCGGGAAGAATTCCTTCGCCTCGTTCAATATTATGTCAGGCTCCTCGTACCTCGGGCTTGTGTGGACGAGCGCCAGTTTGAGAACACCTGCTCTTTTCGCCAGTTCAGCAGCCTCCTTTGCGGTGCTGTGCCCGTACTCCTCGGCCTTTTCTTTCAGAGACATATCTGCCGTTGCCTCGTGAACCATGAGGTCGGAATCCCTCGATGCTTCCTCGAAAGCGGGGCATGGTGCCGTATCTCCGGAATACGATATCTTTATCCCCTTTCTCGGCTGACCGAGTACCATGTCCGGTGTGAATGTTTTTCCATCTACCTCTACACTCTGCCCCTGCTGAAGCCTCCTGAAAAGCGGTCCCTCCGGAATCCCCAGTTCGAGGGCCCTCGGCTTGTCGAATTTGCCGGGCCTATCGTTCTCCTGAAAAACATACCCGTATGCCGGAACATTGTGGCAGACCTCGACGGCCTTGACCGTGTATCCTTCGCCCTCAACCGTATCGCCGGGTTCAAGGTCATGCGCTATTATCCTGTATCTCGGCTTGAAATATCCAAGATGTGTAAGCTCGTTCACAAGCACTGAAATTCCTTTCGGCCCGTAGATGTGCAGGTCTTCGGTCCTGTCGTTCAGATTCATCGTCTGGAACATTCCCGGAAGCCCGAGGAAATGGTCGGCATGGAAATGGGTTATGAATATCCGCTTTATCTTCATGAATGAAAGCGTGGAGCGCATCATCTGCCTCTGAGTCCCTTCCCCGCAGTCGAAGAGTATCACTTCCGAGCCGAACTGCAGACCCAAGGACATCACATTGCGGTATTTGGTGGGCCACGAGCCGCCTGTACCGAGAAAAACCACCTTCATAGCTCCACGGTCTCCTTCCTTGCAGGGCCGTATGATATCATCTTTATAGGCACTCCGGTCTCTTCTTCTATGAATTTCAGGTAATCACGGACATTTAATGGCAGGACATCCAATCCTCCATCCTTCACCTTTGCCCATTCGCCTTCGGTCATGCTCCATCCCGGGAATTCCCTGTAAACGGGTCTTATTTTCTCCACATCTTTCATACTTGCCGGGAAATATCTGGTGCGTTTTCCATCTATCTCGTAAGCATACGCCACCTTTATGGTCTCCAGACCCTCCAGAACATCTATCTTAGTAATCGCTATTCCCGTAGCGCCCGTAAGCTTGAGAGCGTGGTTAACCACAACAAGGTCCAGCCATCCGCAGCGCCTCGCTCTTCCTGTTGTCGTTCCGAACTCCCGGCCTTTCTCACAGAGATACTTCCCGATTTCATTCTTCTGTTCCGTCGGGAACGGACCCATGCCGACCCTTGTGGTATATGCCTTCACCACACCAATCATTTCATTTATTGCACTGGGAGGAATGCCGCTTCCCGTGGAAGAACCTCCGCCTATCGTGTGAGACGAGGTTGTATACGGGTATGTTCCGAAGTCAACATCCAGCATCGCACCCTGAGCGCCTTCGAGGAGTATCTCCTTTCCTTCTACAGTATGCAGGAACTCTATGGTATCGCCGACCATGTCTTTGAGGTATCTCCCATACTCGCTGTATTCTTTGAAGACCTCATCTACATCCAGGCGCTCTGCCATTTCATAAGCTTCAAAGATTCGATTTTTAAGAGGGATTATGAAATCCAGCTTTTCCTTGAGAACATCAGGATCTATAAGGTCACCCATACGAATTCCGAGACGAGCGACCTTGTCAGAGTAGCACGGGCCTATGCCTCTTCCTGTTGTCCCGACCTTCTTATTTCCCCTGAATCTTTCCTCCGCTCCGTCAAGCATCCTGTGATACGGCATTATAACATGGGCTCTGTCGCTTATCAGCAGGTTCGGCTCTAT
>CAZQEG010000061.1:0-5262 GCA_964591575.1 uncultured Thermoplasmata archaeon | reverse complement strand
ATATCCACGGCAGACATTGCCAGCACGAACATCAGGGACAGGCTGCTTGAAATGGTAGAATGGAGGGAAATCGGAGAATTCCACACCTTGCCCGCATATCGGTGGAAGGACCACATCATGCTCCAGCATTCCGGCCCGCACATTTACGCCGAAGGCATCGACAGAGAGGTGGAGAATTTCCTCGGAGAAGAGCCGGAGGTCCTGATATTCGCATCGAAGCATAAGAGCGCCTCAGGGAGAAAAGCACTCACCGTACATGCGGTTGGAAACTACGGAAAGGCGGAGTACGGAGGAAGGGATAGCGAACTGTCCGTGCCTTCACCCAGACTGATGACCGAAGCGCTCCGCCTCATAGCGAGGAACAGCACACTTCCGGATTTTTCCGTATCCTATGAAGTCACGCATCACGGCCCGCATCTTGAGACACCGTCCTTTTTCATAGAGATAGGAAGCACGGAGGAAGAGTGGAGAAACAAGGAAGCAGGGCGCATTATCGCAAAGACAATAATGGATCTTGCCGAGGTGAAAGGGAACAAGGAGATGGTGGCGATAGGAATAGGCGGAGGGCATTATGCACCGAGGTTCACCGAGCTTGCTCTGAAAAAACGGATATGTTTCGGGCACATGGCGGCGAAATATGCCTTGGAGAGCCTGAATGAGGGCATTCTTTCCCAGATGGTTGAAAAAAGTGCGGCGGAATGCGTCTATTTTCACAAGTCAGGCCTGAAGAGATCGGACATAAGCAGGCTCGAAAAAATTCTTGAAGAAATTGGGGTGAAGAGGATAAGGGAGGCGGATATTCCGGAGTAAAGCGCTCTCGGACATTCGGAGGGCAAGAGCGGCATTTGTTAGCATCGACGGAAGTCATCTTAACATTCTTTATGAAGCCCGGTATGTAAAAAGTCATAAATATGGAGATGCTGATTTCTGCCGGTGAGTGGATTAACCGTTCAGGACAAGATTCTCATTCATCTTTCGAGGTTCAGGAGTCACAGGGATAAGATTACGGCACCGGAGGAAATAACCCAGCAGGGCATATCGGAAGCACTTCTCATAAGCAGAGCGCACACATCCATGGAGCTCAAGAGACTCAGGAAAAAGGGCATGGTTGTCGAAAAGAAGGCACATGCCGGCGGCAGAGTGGTAAAGAAGGTGTATTTTCCTCTTCCTGCGGGAAATGTAAGAATCCGGCAGATTATGAGCGTGCTCGACGGCAGAAAGGTGGACATGAAGGTCGGAGGCGGAATCTTGAATATGAAAGGCTCTGAGGCCCTGAGGTACATAACGGAAAACACCTCCGTACCCTATGCACTTGCGGTAGATGCGGTCCTTCGAATGGACAGCATAGACCCCCGCAGTATACTCGGGCCGGAAAAAAGAAGTCCTTATTCGATGCCAATACCGAAGGTATCCCGGCTCTTCGGCACGGAGGAAGAGATGGAATATCTCAGCAGATGGTATGAGAAAGCCACGCCCGCATATGTACTGATAGGGCCCGTGGGAATTGGAAAGACCTCTCTTGCCGCATTGTTCGCATCATCCCTCGACTCACCTGTCTTCTGGCACTCTTTCCGCAGATGGGACACGCTTTCCGGCATTCTCTCGGAGCTGTCGGATTTTCTGGAAAAGAACGGAAGCCCGGAGTTTGCGAGGGCCCTCTCTTCTGGGAATTCGGACATGCATAAGGCGGCGGAGATACTCAAATCCGTAAAGAGCAGGTATCTGGCGGTATTTGATGACTATCAGGAGGCACCGGAGGAGATAAAGGGAGTTTTTCGGATGTTTCTGGAAGCGGCGGAATCCTCCGGCTTGAAGATGCTTGTTACCAGCGAGCCGATTCCGGAATTTTACAGCAGGAAGGACATCATTGTGGAAAAGGCGGTTACGGAGCGCTTTCTCAGGGGGCTCTCGGAAAAGGCCGCAAAGGAACTGCTGGCAGCCTCTGGAGCGCGGATTTCGGAGGAAGATTTCAAAAAGATATATTCTTTTACTGCCGGGCACCCCCTCACTATGGAGATGAGCGTTATCACAGGAGCATCCGAGGAGCGCATACTTGCCTATCTAACGGAGACATTCTACACGAGGATAAACAGCAGAGAGCGGGGGATGCTCTCTCTCTTGAGCGTATATCGGGAACCCGTGCCGGCCGAGGCATTTGTCAGAACGGAGAGGGATACGGACACTCTCAGAGACCTTATAAGAAAGGGATTCCTGCACTATGACACCTCCGGCAGATATTTCACGCACAGAATCATAACCTCGCTTTTTATGAAAAAAAAGGAGCTTCTCAGGGAGCACCTCCGTGCAGCGAGATACTATGCAAAGCGGCACGAGCTGGATGCAAGAATAGAGGAGATATATCACCGAATAGAGGGAAGAGATACGGAGGGTGCCGAAAGGCTCGCCATGGAATCTGTAGAGAAGGCCGTGGCAAGAGGGAAGGCGGACAGGCTTCTGGAGCTGAAAGTACCGGAGACGCCTGCTTTTCTCATTGTCAGGGGAAGAGCGATGCAGGCCCTCGACAGAATAAATGAGGCCGAAGAGACCCTTAAAAAGGCGGTGAATGCGGCAGAAGGAGAGAAAAAAGCCATGGCTCTGAAATATCTCGGAAATGTCTGTGAGTCGAGGGGCAACCTGACAGAGGCTGAGGGCGCCCTCAGCAAAGCCATGGGAATTTCCGGCTCGGGTAAGGCAATGCGGGAGATAAAATATGCTCTGGGACTAGTGCGCTTCAAGCAGGGAAGATACGAGGAAGCGGAATCTCTTTTCAAGGAATGCATAAGCGATGAGAGTGCGACGGAGGAGGATGTGCAAAAAGCAAAGAGCTCACTCGCCACGGTACTGGCAAGGAAAGGAGACATGAACTCCGCACTGGATTTACTGGCGGACTCAGCGGCATATTTCGAGAGAAAGGCGGAATACCGCTCCCTTGGAACCGTCTATCATCAGATGGGCATATATGAGGCGTATCTCGGCAGAAGAGAGGAGGCAAAGAGGCACTTTGAGATGGCAGCGCTCTACGGCGAGCTCACAGGGCATATCAGGCTGTCCGCATATGCATTTATGAATTCCGGAGACAATTTCATACATCTCGGAGATGCCGAAAAGGCGCTGTTATATGCTGAAAGAGCTATGAAGGCCTTTGAAATCACAGGAGACAAGAGGGGCCTTGCCGTCACGCACACAGTAATCGCTGCGGCAAGAAATCTCAAAGGATTGGAATGCGAGGAATACTATCTGAAGGCGGAAGAGGCCCTGAAAAAGCTCGGAATGCACGGCCACATAGCAGAAATGTACATGGACCGAGCGAGAATCGAAAAGCACCCGAAAGAGATTCGCAGGGCATATGGAAGGGCGATAGAGGTATACAGGGACGCAGGCATGGAAGAAAAAGCCAGAGAGGCAGAGGCGGAGCTAAATGCGCATCTATCCGGAAATAAAGGAATGTCCTGAGGTATATCCTCCGAGAGAGGACAGCTACCTTCTTTTTGATTCGGTGAGCATCGGAAGAGGGGAGAAGGTGCTTGACATAGGGACGGGAACGGGGATTCTGGCGATAGGTGCGGCACTGGCCGGCGGAGAGGTCTTTGCCACGGACATCAGCGAAAGAGCCCTCGAATGCGCCACGTATAACAGCAGGAGGAATTCCGCAGACATAGAGTTCATACGCTCTGACATATTTTCCTCCGTTCGGGGCAGATTTCATGTGATACTGTTCAACCCCCCGTATTTGCCGCGAAGTAATGCGGATTACGGGAGCATAAAGGGAGCGCTGGAAAGCGGGGACGGCGGAAGCGAGCACATCAGGAGGTTTCTGAGAGCCTTGAAAGGGCATCTGGAAGACGGCGGGAGGGCATATGTTCTCCTATCTTCTCATACTCGCATGAATCCCGCAGAATTCCGGGATTACGGCCTGAGATTCCGCGAAATAGCCCATAAAAAGCTCTTTTTCGAGAGCATCCACTCATTTATGCTATTTTGAAGGAAAGTTTTATAACCAAGCAGATAAATAGGGAGATACTCGAGGCGAGGCGATGAAGTCGATCGAAGAAATGCTGAATGAGATAACCTCAATGAAGGGAGTCGAAGGAGCTCTGGTAGCATCGACGAGCGGAGCGCATATAGCGGGCGAGCCGCCGTCAAGTGCTCATCTTGAGACCTTTACCACGATGTCAGCCATTCTTCTCGGTGCGGCGCAAACTGCCACGAAGGAGCTGAAGGATGCCCTGCACCACATAGAGGTCGAACTCGACAAGTCGCGCCTGATAATTCACCCGGTGGGAACGAACGCTCTGCTTGTTATGGAAGTAAGCGAGGAGGGGGATATGAAGCAAATCCTGGACAAGAGCAGGCAGATAGGGGAGAACATGTCGAAGACTCTGTGACCGATTTCCCTAAATACTACCGCATCTTGTTTGCCGCATGCATCTGGAAGAGATGACCTCGGAGGAGTTCGGAAAAGCGATAGATAATACTGCCGTTGTGATATTTCCGATAGGGGCGGTGGAAGAGCACGGCTGGCACCTGCCGCTCAATACCGACACGATACAGCCGGAAAAGGTCGCCGAGGATGTGGACCGCATTCTTGAGGAAGAGGGATATACCGTGCTGATAGCGCCGACGCTCAACTACGGCAACTGCAGGACAACCGCCAATTTTCCCGGCACCATATCGATTTCCGCCGATGCGCTCCGCGCCGTGGTGAGAGACATCCTGAAGGAGTTCATGCGCCACGGAATAAGGAACATAGTGGTGCTATCGGGGCATGCAGGAAGGACGCACATGGCTGCGATAAGGATGGCGGCCGAGGATGCTCTGGAGGGCGGGAACGCAAAGATAATGGTGCTTTCGGACTATGACATAGCCTATAAAGACCTGGGAAACACGGTCCCCAAAGACGACGGGCATGCGGGAATGCTCGAGACCTCACGGGTCATGGCAATAAGGCCGGAACTGGTGAAGATGGAGCGCTCTCAAGGAGAATCTCATCCGGTATACCCACCATACAGGATACTTAAGAATCCGGAGAAATACTTCCCGAAGGGATACAGAGGATATCCAGACAGGGCAACACCCGAGCTTGGAAAGAAAACCAACGAGAGCATTGCTTTTCAGCTTGCGGAATTGATAAAAAATATGGTCAATGAATGACCTTTTTATTTTTTCATTCGACGAGAGTATGGTGCTCGACAGCACGCCTTTTTTCGTAGGAGGTGATCCATCTGCAGGTTCCCCTACAGATACCTTGTTACGACTTAACCC
>CAZQEG010000060.1:0-5289 GCA_964591575.1 uncultured Thermoplasmata archaeon | reverse complement strand
GTTTTCTCCGCTCCCAGTTCCTTCATATATTCCATAAGCTTTTTCTCCGTGAACTGCCATTTCGCTCTGTTTTCAAGCGGGTTTATACCGTCGGCATCACCGAAAAGAGAGTCCCACAGCCTTCTGAGAGCTTTTGGCATCCTGACATTGAAGGCGCTCACCGGTTCCACCGCTATGACGGTTTCAAAATGCGCTCTCATTCGGTCTATGAGCTCCTTTTCCCGCGGCGTTATGTGGTGCAGTATGTCCACGGCGACACCGACATCAGCCTCCGAAAAATCATCTTCGAATATGTCGCCGACCACGCAGTTATAACCCTTCTTTCTTGCATATTTTACGAATCTTTTGTTGAGCTCCATTCCGGAATATCTCTCACTTCCGACAAATCTTACGAGGATAGCCGGCCCGCATCCGACCTCGAAGATGCTTCCGTTTCCAGTTATTTTCAGAATCTCCCTGTATCTTCTCCGGAGTTCTTTTCCGTGTATCACCCTGAGCGTGAGGATGTAAAAGCGGGGGCTACGATACATCAGGCTTCTCATAGGTTTCCATCACCTTCTTTGCCACTATTCTCCAGTCGTATTCATTCCTGGCCCTTTTCAAACCCCTTTTTGAGAGTATTCTTCGCCGCTCCTCGTCCTTCATAAGCGCAATCATGGCCTCCGAAAGCTTTCCTGGCTCGGATGGAGGCACCAGAAGACCGTATTTTCCACCGCCTAAAATCTCATCTATTCCACCGACCTGTGTTCCGATAACAGGCGTTCCGGATGCCATGGATTCAAGCAGGACTATGCCGAAGGATTCTCCGAAGGACGAAGGCAGAACAAAGATATCCGCAGAGGAGAAAAGAGCGTTCATCTTATTGTCCGGCACATATCCGAGAAATTCCACGGAATCCTCCATTCTCATGGCCTTGCTCATGGATTTCAGGACCGATTTAAGCTTCCCCTTTCCCGCAATCCTCAGCCTTGCATCGGGTATCTCCTTTTTCACATTTCTGAAAGCAAGCAAAAGGGTGAAGAGCCCTTTCTTGCTCACGAGCCTTCCGACATAGAGAAAAGAGGGTGAATCATCAAAGCCCATGAGCTTCCTCGCATCATCTTTTGCTATGTTTCTGAATGCGGAGGTGTCCACGCCGTTGGGTATTACGGTCGTCGGCACATCGGTGAAATAGGATATGAAGCGCTCCGCGGCAGAGCTGACCGCTATTATTCTATCAGCCTTCGAAAGCATCAGCCGGTAAACAGGATAGCTGTAACTGAGAGCGCCCCACATATACTCGTAATCAGGCATGAAAGAGACAGTGTGAGTTGTCAATACTGCTTTTATTCCGAGGTTCTTTGCTACATTCAGGGCACTGAGAGGTGTTCTGGAAAATGCGTGGTGAGCGTGGACAATGTCAAAATCTCCTGCTTCCAGTATTTCTTTCATCTCTTTGGATGCCCACGGTGATACATTTACCCTGAAAAAGGGGTCCTTCATTCCCTTTATAACATGCACAGGAACACCGGCGTCCATCTCTCCATTTTTCCAAGAACTTGTTATTATCTCAACATCGACACCGAGCCTTACGAGGAATTCCGTGAGCTGCCTGACATGTACGGCGACACCGCCTGCCTGAGCATCAAAAGATTCCGCAATCATCGCAACTTTCATTCGAACCTCGCCCCGCAGTTAGGACAGATTATCGCATCTCCGGGAATCTCTGCACCGCAGTTGGGGCAGACGAAGACCTCTTCAACCAGTTTGTAGCCGCATTTCCCGCAGAAAACATCGTCTTCCAGAACGAGAGCACCGCAGTTGGGGCATCTGAGTATCTCATAGCCGCATTTTCTGCAGAACCTATCTCCGGGATATATCCTTCCACCGCATTTCGGGCACAACTCCTCGCTTGTGCCTGCTTTCAGGCTCCCTTCCGCATTCAAAGTTCCACTGCCCGGCTCCCCGAGCTCACCCGCATCGGCAATCCTCTCTATACCGGCGGATTCTCGAATATCCGGCGATTTTTTCACCTCAATTTTCTCGCTAACTATCTCCTCGACCTCTTCACCATCGGCGCTCTTCTTCGCCTTCACTGCCATGGAAAAGGCACGGTCATAGGTTTCCGTGCGAAAATGCTCCTCTGCGATTCGGAGGAACTCCTCAGCCTGCTCCGTATTCCTCCCAGCCGTAACTGCGCTCTCTATCGCATCCCTGGCGCGTCCAATCTCGAATTTCGCCTGAAAGTAATACTGCGGAAACTTCCGGAATACCTCTTTCGGTCCCTCCTTTTCCTCACTCGGCGGCGGTTTATTCAGTATGTCCGTTCCGTCCTGATGTGCCTTGTTTGCCTTCAAAGCCTCTTTCTTTGCCTCTTTGAGGAGCTCTTCGGCCCTGGAATAAAGCCTCCCTTCGAGTGATATCTCGGCCTGAGCGAGCAGAGCCTCCGACCTTTCGACTGAGACCCCCCTATCCCGAAGTATGTTCAGGAGTGTCCGGGTGGTGCTTATCGAGCTCTCTATCTCCTCCCTTCTTATCCTGCCGGCAGGCTGTTTCCTTTCAAATGCCGCCCGTATCCTCTTTTTCCAGTATCTGGCCAGGAGTATCGCTACGAGCAGTAAAGCCACCGCAATGGTCCACAGGATGATATATTCCATGGTGCTGCCGGATGTCATACTGAGCTGACATGCCTTATCTCCAATAAAAGGCTTTTGATGAATTTTCCGTGTCGTTTTCAATCTCGGACAAACTTTCACATGAAATCGTCGAGAGTGAGCTTCTTTCTCCTGTCTTCGGCATAGGAGCTTTCTGTTTTGCCCCTTTTTCTGTTTTTCCTCGGCCCGAAGGAATCAAACAGCGTGGACTGCCCGGCACCGCTGAGGAGCGCATCTTCATCCCACCCGAAGACCTCGGTTACCCTCGCAAGTGTCATGGCGACCCTTCTGGCATAGTAATTCCAGTCAGGCCTTGCGGTGAAACTCGCGCTGTGTATATACGGCTCAACTTCCTGGGGCGTCTTCCTGCTGTTGGTTACTATCCATGATACCTTCATACCCGGAACAAAATCATATCCCATCTTTTCCATCTTTCTGGCGGTCTGCACATTTGCCATGCTGTTCGGGTCCTTGTAGTAATTGTATTCCTTGCATGTCCGGGATATGACGAGCTTTTCCACCGGTACATCGCCGGCAGCGACCTTCTTGACAATATCTCTGGCGGTCTCGATGGCCCCGTCGGTATCTCCTTTGAGCACCTTATCAAAAACAGCCATAAGAGCCTCGCTCTGCAGGTCGAAGGAATCCGTGCGCCGAATCTCATATCCTCTTATTATAAGTTTCTCTTCAGGCCAGACGACCTTTCCGACGTACCTTTTCTTCGCACCATGGGAGAAAAGAGGGTTTATCACCTTCTCGAATTCGAGCATGAGCCCCCCCCTGCTGAACTCCTCGGATATCTCCTTTCCTATCTTTATCGCTCCTTCGAGGTTCTGCTCCGGCGATTGAAAGAAGACGCTGTCCGTGTCGGAGTATATCACCTCGTACCCCTTGCTCTCAAGCCTCCGTATCACGGTCTTTATATTCTCTCTGGCAAAGGCGGTTATGCTGGCGCCTATATTTTTGTTGGTGAATCTGTAAAAGGATGATGCGAATACGCCGTAGAACGAGTTCATGAGTATCTTGAGGGCCCCCTGAAGTCCGTTGTAATAGTTCCTCTCCCCTTCATCCTTCGCTTCCCTCATCTTTCTCTTGGCTTCATCTCTCTCCTTCATCAGCCTCTCGAGAATCTCGGGAAGTATCCCCTTTTTCACGCTCTTGTCCAGGAATCTTATGCCTGTCGGGCTGACTATCGTGCCTTCCGGGTCTATGGTGGTGAAGCAGATGTTGTTCGCTATTATCGTGCTCGGATACATGCTCTTGAAATCCAGGACCACCACCCATTGATATAATCCGGCCTTTATGGAATGCACATAGCCGCCTTCTATCTTCTTTGTGTCTCTGGAACGGAATTTCATCTGCGGGACTCCCACGGAGCGCCTGTCCGATTCCCGTATCAGTATGGAATCTATAAGTGCGGAGGTATTCCCATTCACGACATCATCGAGAGGGAGCCTGGAGACCGTTGCCAGATCGAGGTTCTTGTCTATTATCTCTATCTTCTGAAGCAGGCGGAGCGCAAGATATGCATCCTGAATGCAGTATTTTATGACCTTCTCCCTGTTGTTCTTCCATTCTTCGTCCATTTTCCGCGGGTCCACATCGTCCTTCTTTTCGCCCAGAAGGAGTTCGGACACATGAGCGAGCGTCTCTTTCTTCGGCTTTATCTCCTTTTTGACGCCCCACCACGCATCTGCTATTATCCTGCCGTGGCATCTCCAGAACCTGTCCCCTATCGCACTTATGCTGCCCCCGTCCCTTCCTATGGCCAGTTTTCCCATCCTGTGCTTCTCCATTCTCTCGAGTATCATCGGGATGTCATAGCCGTCTATGTTGTAGCCTGTGATGATGTCCGGATCCTCCTTTTTCAGGAAATCTATGAAATCCCTGAGAATGTCCTTTTCATCGCCGGAAAATGCCTTTTTCTCCATATTTCCGCGAAAGCTCGTTACAACGCCGATGGTATATATCTCGTGGCTCTCTATCGAGTTCTCTATATCAAAGCTCAAAATCTTGAAAGGGGGCCTTACCGGTTCTATCTCTTCAAAGGACTCGGCCCTTACCACTATATCCGTCGTGTATTTTTCCATCTCGAGCTCTTCACCCGTCACCCGCATGCTCGAACCGAGATCCATGTCATAGATGAAGCGCCTCGCAAACGGGATATCCGAGGCAAGAACCTCGCATTCTCTGGAATATCTTCTTCTCAGCTCGGGCACCTTCCAAGGATGCCTTATAACCACCTTCAAGCCCCTCTTCTTCACGAGTTTCTCAGGTGTGGGAATGTAGAGTTCGACCTCTTTCGAGTCCACATACTCCTCATGCCGCTTCAGGTCCTCGACGACCGATTCCGGCGGGTCCGCAAGGTAAAAATAAGGGAGAAAACCCGGATATCGAATGGCTATGGACCTTCCATCCGCTGTCCTTCCGAATATCTCGATGACAGCCGCATCGTTCTCGACGGAGTATGAGGCACTTATGGCCCTCACATCCCAGTAATCCATGCTTGGTGAAGCGCATTATGATATAAAAGCATACCCCTGATATTCCGCTCAGCTCGCCCATCACTCATCATGATTCAGCTTTAAGAGTTCTCATCATCGCGGCACATCCGAATAGGAAGGGGATTTAATCTTTTTCCATTCGGAAGAAATTC
>CAZQEG010000059.1:0-5349 GCA_964591575.1 uncultured Thermoplasmata archaeon | reverse complement strand
AAGGCGGATGAACACGATTTTCTTCTGATATTCGACGAGGTTCAGACCGGCTGGAGCACAGGCTCATGGTGGGCATCCGACCACATAACCGGAGGAGTCAGGCCTGACATATTCTCCTTCGGAAAGAAGACCCAGCAGTGCGGAATAGCCGCTGGAAAGAGGATTGACGAGGTAGAAGACAATGTCTTCAAGGCATCCAGCATGCTCAATTCAACATGGGGAGGCACGCTCTCCGACATGGTCCGCTCCACAAAATTCATAGAGGTCATAAAGAAAGACAGGCTCATAGAGAACTCAAAGAGGCAGGGAGAGCGCATAAAGAAGGCTCTACTCGAAGAATCCCCGGACTTCGTGAGCAACATAAGAGGTTCCGGCGGCTGGATTGCATTCACACTTCCCGACGGAGAAACAAGGGACAGGCTCTGGAAGATGCTCTATTCAGAAGGTGTCATGCTCCTGAAGAGCGGAAGGGATAGTCTGAGGATGAGGCCACACCTTGCGATAACGGATGAAGAGGTCGATACCGGGCTTGGAAGACTGTTCTCAGGAATGAAAAAGCTCTGATATCCGATACCCTGAATCCTGAAACCACGATATTAACGCCTTATCTCGAAACCCCTTAAACCTTCAGGCTCTTTCCATTCTATTTTTGTATCTTCCACAACGGCATAGGGCTGCATATTTGCGCACCAGTCAATGAGCCTCTCGACATCATCTTTTTCTCCTTCGAATACCGCTTCAACCCTCCCGTCCTGCAGGTTTTTCACCCATCCGTTCACCCGGTATTCCAAGGCCTTTCTCTCGGTGTTTGCACGAAAAAAGACACCCTGAACCCTCCCCTTGAAGAATATGTGTGCATATGAAAGCATATCATCACGGAGCTCTCGGTTCATCCTCCAGCACGCTTGAGAAGTCCATAATAAATCGTGTGTCCGGCATGGAGAGGAGCACAATATTAAGTTCATATCTGTCAGCACCGATTCTCTTTCTCATGTGCACTATCTTTTCGGATATTTTGTTGCCTTCCCTGAAGTTCTTGAACGCAGCTACCATAAGACCCTGAATCTGGGTACCGAGCACAAAGAATCCGGGAGCCATGCCTTTTTTATTTTTAACATATCGGTTAAATTGATCCAGCTCTCCGGGAGCCATTTTCCAAGTTGCAAACATCAGCATTTCATAGCCCATGCGATTCAGGTCAGGTATCATTCTGTCGGAATAGAGGTTTTCTTCCCTGAAAACCCTGTCGAGTCGATATATCCTCTGTATACTCGTTCCAAGCATATTGGCCAGCGACTCCACGCTTGCACAGGGATGTCCTATTATGGCCTTATAAACATCCCATTCCCCTTTTTTGAATGAGTAAGGTTCACCCTTCATTTGCACCACAGGAGCATTGTTTTGGCGGCCTATGTCCACAGAGAAGTTTTTTTCCAGAAGCGGCCCGTAATCTGCAAATCTCAAGAAATCCGTAAGTTCTATTGGAAATACATGGAAACCAAATGTGCTTTCATCCAGGAGGGGAAAATCCTCATGAAAGGTCATGAGTTTCCTGTAATAGTGCACATAATCCTTAGAAACACCCATGCCGAAGCCTTTGCTGGTGCCCGTAGCAATCTGGAATATTCCGGGTATTTTCGGAAAATCTCCGTTTGTCTTTTCTTTAACCGCTCCGAACCCCGAAAAAAGTGTTTTAATTCCTACTCTCCCGAAGTTCGGAACCTTAAGTTCTTTTACTATGTTCGATTCAAGAAGCCTTCTTCTT
The DNA here is from genome assembly GCA_964591575.1 of uncultured Thermoplasmata archaeon. Classification (GTDB taxonomy): domain Archaea; phylum Thermoplasmatota; class Thermoplasmata; order WALJ01; family WALJ01; genus CAZQEG01. The sequence goes on along the minus strand of CAZQEG010000059.1, from coordinate 3,584 downwards.
GACCTGAGCAGGCTGGACTGGCTTATTCCCGTAAGTTCCGACACTTCTTTTCCGGACATTCCAGGATAGGTCGTCAAGGCTACAAGGCTTTTTATGTCCGTATCTGTCATCCACTGCATAGCAGTAACAAAAACAATGCACTACTTAAATTTTGCTATTTTTTAGAGATTCATGTAAAAAACTGTAAAATCAAATCAAAAAACAGATTTTAGAGATAACCTTTATATAGGACAAAGTGTCTCTCATTTGCATGCTAATGCATAAGATTGGGAGTCTTGTTACAAAACACGCCAAAGCTGCGATAGCATTCATTATTGTAATCACAATAATATTCGGTTATTTTGCTGCTCAGATGCAGATGGATACAGATTATAAGAGCTTTATGCCGGATGATGAGATATCAAGGGCATACGCCGAGGTAAACGATGATTATTACTCCACCGAGATGGTGCAAATACTGATAAGATATGACAGGGGGAACGCTGTCTCCAAGCAGGCTCTCATTGAAGATATGGAACTGGAGAAAGGGCTTTCGGATGACAGCTTGGTGCTGGATAACCTCCAAACACCCTCCGAGCCCTCCAAAAGCATATACTCTGTCGCAGATATGGTGATAAACCTTGACATGATGGGCAGAGGTGCCATTCGGATGATGAACTCCACCATAGAAATGCTGCCTGCACTTCAACAGATGAACGCCTCGCTTGACGATATTCAGGGGAGTCTTTCGATGTATCTGCTCTATTCTCAGGACCCCAACAGCAGCGCAACTGCACAGGCGCTCAACACATCATACACAGCGCTCTACTCATTTCTTGCCAACAGTTCCGGAGAATGGTCAAGCTTACCTGAACAGCCTTCCGAACCCACGAGCATGACGGCAGAGCAGAAGATAGAGTATCTGAACAACATGAGCGATGAAGAAATACGCAACATACTCGGCTACGGTATCCCGATAGATCCCATCGATATGCAGGAGCTGGCCAGGGAATTCATGCAGGCAAATGAGAAGGTGAATACACTTTCCGCCGAGATATCCGAGAAATCCGGGAGAATATCCGGCACGATAGGGCAGTGTCTCCTAACATCCCCGGTGCAGTCAAACACCACGATAAACCAGACATTCGGCGCCTCTTATATGGTCTTCGGGCAGATGCAGCAGCAGTTCTCCGCTCTCTCCGATATGATGGGCCGGATGATGGGGATGATGGATCCCGAGATATTTCAGATGATGACGGATATGATGCATTCCATGATCTCCTCGGACTTCGACAGCGATGCGGGGAGTGCCTCTTCAACCCTTATGATGGTCAATCTCAACGGCTCCGCAAGTGAAAGTGACTCAGAGGGCATGCTTTCCGTGCATCAGAGGATAAGGGATATCGCCGATTCCTTCGATGGGGGAGGAAAGTACTCTGTCATGAGCATGAGGCTGATGAACGAAGATACCAAATCCAGCATGAACGAGACATTCACAGTTCTTCTTCCGGTGGCCTTCCTTCTCGTCATAGTCATACTCCTCATAGTGTTCCGAAACATCGTGGACACGATATTGGGTCTGATCGGGCTTTTCATGGCCATCGTCTGGACCTACGGCATCGGGGTCATGCTGAACCTGAATTTCAATACGATAACGACGACCGTTGCAATACTTATCGTGGGGCTCGGAATCGATTATGCCATACATGTGGTCATGCGGTACAGGGAAGAGCTGAAGGGCGGGAACGATGTCAGGGAGTCCGTGATTAAGATGGAGAGAAACCTCGGTATGGCCCTCATACTGGCAACCGTCACCACGATGATATCCTTCCTCTCCAACCTGAGCTCTCCAATACCTCCAATAAGGGATTACGGGGTAATGAACGCAATAGGCATATTCTCCGCATTCGTAATATTCATCACATTTGTCCCTGCAGCAAAGGTCATTCTGGACACTGGAAAGGAAAAAAAGGGCAAAGAGGTCATAAGGGGCCGGAGAAAAAGGAGTTCCGTCGGCGTGAAACACCTCAACAGAGCGCTCTCTGTCGGCGCCGTCGGTGCGGAACATCATCCGCGGAAGGTCATGGCGGTGGTCATAATAATCAGTCTGGCGGCCCTCTACGGTGCGGTGAACCTGAGCACGGATTTCAGTGAGAGCGATTTCCTTCCCAAGGACTCGGATTCCTACCAGATACTCTCGTATATCTCAGATAATTTCAATTCCAGCGGTATGGATGAGAGCTATATACTTGTAAAAGGCGATATAACATCCCCGGAACTTTTGAGCTCCATGGACAATGCCCTGAATAACATGGGTGACGACCAGTACTTATCTATTGCAAATTCCCAGAACATCGTGTACCTCATAAGGAATACCGCATCTCAGGATGCCAACTTCTCTGCCATGGTGAAGGGTCTGGACACGAACAATGACGGGCTCCCGGATTCGAATATAAAAGGAGTCTATGATTACCTGTTCGAGCATGAGGAGAGCGCAAAATATGTCCTTTACAGGGCCGACGACGGGGCATACAAGAGTACGCTCATAAGGCTCAAACCGACATCGCAGACGAACTCGGAGCATGGGGTAATGTATGAAGAGCTCAAATCCGATATAAAGCCCATGCGGGATGCGGGGTTCTCCGCTGTCATAACCGGCGGTTCGATCATGTTGTACACGATAAGCACATCTCTCCAGCACAGCCAGTGGAATTCCCTCATACTCACGCTGGTGCTCAGCCTTGTGGTTCTAAGTCTCGTATTCTGGTATCAGAAAAGGTCCCCAATGCTCGGCATCATATCAACGGTGCCTGTGCTCATAGCGCTCCTCTGGTCCATGGGGATAATGTACCTGATAGGGATGAACTTCGACATGATGACCGTCAGCATAACCTCCCTTACGATAGGTCTCGGAATAACATATTCAATACACCTGACCCACCGGTTCACCGAAGAACTGGAAACGAAGAGCCCGGAGGCAGCGATAAGGACCACTGTGCTGAACACGGGGAGCGCCATATTCGGGGCTGCGGCAACGACCATGGGCGGCTTCGGAGTCCTGATACTCTCATCCATGCCCCCGATGCAGAACTTCGGGATAATAGCCACCATGTCGATACTGCTGAGCTTCCTGCTGTCGGTATTCGTACTTCCCAGCTTCCTTGTGATGTGGGCTAGAAAGAAAAAATAGAGAAAAGCTCAGAGTGAGTACAACCAGGACTTCAAACCCTTTTTATCGCTTTTTTCTGCGATTTTCACTATCTCATCAAGAGGTACGCTTTTTCCTTTCCTGAGCATCCCTTTGCGGGCTTCGAACACCATGTGGTATGCGAAGGGCGCTCCGAACCTTTCAGACAATTTATCAAAAGCAGACCTTTCCTCTCCGGATGCAAGCAATATGCGCCATGCTTTCATGCCGCAAAGTCCCATGGACTCATAGATCTTTTTCTCCTCCCACGGGCTTTTAAGCTCTTCTTTTATCTTTTTAAGGGTGGAATCTTCGAGCACTATCGGCGGAAGGTCGGTATCCGGGTACATTCTGTCAGAGCCCAGCCATCAGAGGCACTGCGACCAGATGCCCAGATCCCAAGTGCTTCGCCCCCATA
>CAZQEG010000058.1:0-5414 GCA_964591575.1 uncultured Thermoplasmata archaeon | reverse complement strand
CCCCCACCCATATTGTTACATGCAACAGCAAGTTCTTTTTAAGGATTAAAAATGGATGCGCATGCTCCTGGTCGCTGCCGTTCTGTTCACGCTAATCGGAATAGGCTTCGGGACTTTCACGGGTCTTGTTCCCGGAATCCATGTGAATACGGTTGCGGCTCTCATTCTCGTCTTCTCTTCCGCATTTCTGGGGCTTGCCTCCACGCTCTCCTCTGCCATCGGAGTCCCTCCTATCTATGCCCCCATTCTTCTATCTGTCACGATAGTTGCAAATCTGACCACCCACACCTTTCTGGATTTCATCCCGTCCGCCATTTTAGGGGCACCGGATGAGGATATGGCGCTCTCCGTGCTCCCCGCACACAGGATGATGCTCAAGGGGCTGGGGGAAAGGGCGGTGCGCCTGTCCGCCAGCGGAAGCATATATTCCATACTTATGGGGCTGTCCCTCCTTCTGCCGGCCTATATTTTCTTTGGATTGTTTCACGGGTATGAGATGCTGAAGCCGTACATCCCGCTGATATTGGTATGCGTGGTTTCCATCCTCATACTTGCAGAGTACGAAAAAGGAAGGATGCATCCGGTCTATGCGCTCTCTGTGTTCCTTCTTTCCGGGGCCTACGGGTGGGTTGTTCTCAACGGAGGGCTTTTTGACGGCTCTTCCCTGCCATTCGAGGATATGCGCGAGAGCGCTCCGATTTTCTCGGGTCTGCTCGGGCTTTTCGGCCTTCCGGCGCTCATTCAGAGCATGGGGGTTACTGGAAGGATAAAACAGAGAGAGAAAGGTGGCGTGAAAGCACTTGATGAAAGGAAGCTTCTGAGAAAATCATTTGTCGGGGCTGTTTCCGGCGCTTTTGTCGGGTGGTTTCCCGGGATAACGAGCGCTTCTGCGACCGTTCTCGCTTCAACGGTATCGAAGGATATGGATGAAGAGGGCTTTATAACAGCGATGAGCGCTGTCAATACCTCAAACGCTCTTTTCGTAATACTTGCACTCTTTGTCATAGGAAAGGCGAGGAGCGGCGCACTTAAAATAGTTCAAATTCTGGCAAGACCGGATATATGGAATGCCCCTGCCCAAGCACCTTCGTTCATGTTCCTCCTTCTGTTCTCCGCAGCGCTCTCCGGTGCGGTTGCATATCCTCTGACGGTTCTGGCCGGAAAATTCTTCCTTGCGAGGATGGAAAAGGTCGAATACCGCAGAATTTCACAGGGAATCATAGTATTTCTCATTTTTCTCTGTCTCCTGCTTGCCGGTCCCGTGGGTATTTACATAGCTGCGATAGGCGCTATGCTGGGACTCATACCCCCGCTTATAGGGGTCAATAGAGTGCATCTCATGGGTTTTCTCATAATACCTGTCATAATATACCTCTCCGCATAGAGTCCCTTGGGGATAAGGGTGATAACTATTTAATATGCCGGCATCTACGGCTTTTCATGGGTCGAAAACAGGTCAACGGAAGCAGCCCTTCCACGGATATAGAGGAGATAATGAAGAACGAGCACGGGGAAGACCTGTTCCCCAGCATGCAGGACCTCATGCCATTCAAGATAAGGGATATCCTGCTTGTAGCCAGCCTTTACGATGCGTTCATACTCGAAGAGGACAGAGGGCTTTCCGAGCAGATATTCGGCGAGTACTCAAGTCTGGGAATCTCCTCGCCTCCCAGGGTCATGCTTGTTCCGACTGCCGAAAAAGCCTTCAAAGAACTCAAAAAGAAGAGATATGACCTTGTGATAACCATGACCCACCTCCTTGACTCGGATCCTGTGAAATTCGGAAAGAAGATAAAGCAGATTCGCTCCGATGTGCCGGTTGTCCTCTTGGTCACGGATGCCGGGGAGGTGAAGCACTATCAAGCGACGGAAGGGACCAGCGGAATAGACAGGACATTTCTGTGGACAGGCGATTCTGCAATTTTCCTCGCCATAATCAAGCTGTTCGAGGATATGAAGAATGTTGACCACGACACAAAGTACGGCAATGTCAGGGTGATACTTCTGGTGGAGGACTCCATGCGCTACTATTCCATATTCCTCCCGATAATGTACAAGGAGATAATGAGGCAGACCGAAATGCTCATAGAGGAGAGCGCCAACGAACAGGAAAGGGTGCTGAGAAGGAGGGCAAGGCCGAAGATCCTGCTGGCCGAGACATATGAGGATGCTCTTTCAATATATAAAAAATACAAAGAATACATTCTCGGAGTGATAACCGATGTTTCATATCCAAAAGGAGGAAAGAAGGATGAGAACGCCGGTTTCAGCCTGATATCGAACATAGACCCGGACATACCGGTGCTCGTCCAGTCCTCCCAGCCGGAACACAGGGCTAAGGCCGAGGATTTCGGCGTTCTGTTCGTGAATAAAAACTCGGAGAATCTGATATACGATTTCAGGAGCTTTCTGAAGGAGAAGATGGGTTTCGGTGAGTTTGTCTTCAAACTGCCTGACGGAAGCGTCGTAGGAAAAGCCGCCAACATAAGGGATTTCATAAAGCTGGTGGGTAAAGTGCCTGCGGAATCGCTGATCTATCACGGTAGAAAGAACCAGTTCTCCGCATGGCTTATGGCAAGGGGTGAGATCGCACTGGCGGCGATGCTCAGAAGAAAGAAAATCTCTGATTTCACGGATGGAGAGGAAATGAGAAGGCACCTGATATCGGTATTCGAGGAGGCCGAGAGAAAGAAAAGCCGCGGAGTGATATCCGACTTTTCCATGAAGGCATTCATCTATGAGAACACGATAACAAGGTTCGGGGCCGGTTCTCTGGGAGGCAAGGGCAGGGGAATAGCCTTCCTGTCATACATCTTCCAGAAGACCGGGTTTCCGAGAAAGTACGAAAAATACAGGATACTTATACCGTCATCCTTCATTATATCCACCGAAGAGTTCGACCGATTCATGGATGAGAACGAACTTCATGATATTCGCAACAAAAGACTGTCGGATTCTGAGATAAAGGAGCTTTTCCTAAATGCCGAGCTTTCCGGAGAACTCATCGATGCGCTGAAAGAGTATCTTGCGGCGGTTAAGGAGCCGATAGCAGTCAGGTCCTCAAGCCTTCTCGAAGATTCATACAGCCAACCTTTCGCCGGTGTGTATTCCACATACATACTTCCTAACAATGAAAGTAGCGAGGATCTGCGTCTGAAACACCTCTCCGATGCAATAAAGCTGGTTTATGCCTCCGTATATTTCAGGCGAACGACCGCTTATATAAAGACCACGTTGCACACAAGGGACGAGGACAAGATGGCCGTGGTTCTTCAGAAACTGGTTGGAAACAGGAGGGGCCCTCTGTTCTATCCGGTGTTCTCCGGTGTCGCCCAGTCATATAATTTCTATCCGCAGCCCCCCCTGAGCAGAGAGGACGGCATAGTGAACCTCGCACTCGGTCTGGGAAAAATAGTTGTCGAAGGTGAGAACTTCCTTACATTCTCTCCGAAGAGACCGCAGGTGATACTGGGATTTTCGAACACAAAGGACATACTGCAGAACTCACAGGATATATTCTATGCTCTGAATATGGAAAACGAGGATTTTGACCTGTTGGAAGGGGAAGACAGCACCATAAAAAAGATGCATATATCTGATATAAAACCCTATGAAGATGTGAGGAGGTGGAGCATGAGCATCTATGACCCGCAGGACGACATGCTTAGGGACAGCCCCGATTCCGACGGATATCCGATAATCTCATTCGCACCGATATTAAAATACCGGACATATCCGCTTCCGGACATGCTGAAGGACATACTGGAGATATGCCATGTGGCCATGGGCGGACCTGTGGAGATAGAGTTCGCGGCGGAACTCAAAGAGGAAAAACCTGTCCTTTATATCCTTCAGATAAGGCCCATCCTCACGATAAAAAGGAAGATAGACATAGGCCCTATCGATTCCGAGAACAGGGGAAAATATCTGGTCTATTCGGACAAATCACTTGGAAACGGCGTTATTACGAATATAAGGGACATAGTCTTCGTAGGCAGAAACTTCGAGAGGTCCAGAACCGAGGATATTGCGAAAGAGATCGGCGAGATAAATGCATCCCTCGAAGATGCGCCGTACATCCTAATAGGACCCGGAAGATGGGGCACTAAGGACAGATGGCTCGGCATACCTGTGGATTGGGACCAGATATCGCACACGATAGCGATAGTCGAAACCCCAATCAGTGACAGAAGGGTGGAGCCCTCTCAGGGTTCGCATTTCCTGCATAACATAGCCTGCCTCAACATCCCCTATATGACGGTGGATGACAGACACGGCGATAGTTTTATAGACTGGAAATGGCTGGAAAATCATACTCCGACAGATAAAAAGAGGTATGTGACGCACATAAGGACCGAAAATCCGGTGGAGGTGCGGGTTGACGGAGAATCGGGCAGAGGTGCGGTTATGAAAGATGGCGAATCAATGTGATATTTCGGCGCACTCCTGCAGAGCTCCCTTCCCCGCTTCCGTGAATGCCCTCCTGACACCACCTACGCCGAGCTTGACACCCCCGAATATTCTCGAGACTATCAGCATATAACCCACTGCGTCCTCTTTCCTCATGAGCTCCAGCAGGGCCTTTCCCGGTGCCCCGACCTCTCCGTCATCATGGGCCTTCTCCGTAATCTTCCCCTCTATCTCAAGCCTGTATGCCCAGCAGTGATGCCTCGCTTTTTTGTACTTTCTTCTCTGGAGTTTCAGCATTTCCTCTGCCTGTTCCTTACTTTGAACCCTATAAAGGTGGGCATAGAATCTGGATTTTCTGTCTTTGACAATTGCGGCCGAACAGGATTCGAGTTCCATACGGAGGGCATAAAACAGCGGTTCTTATACTTTATCAATAAAAGAAAAATGGTTTAGAAGGAGGACTCTCCCTCTTCTTTCTCCTCGAGAGGAAAGCCCGGTTCGGTCTCTCCCGCTGGCTCCTCGGTCTCCGGCGGTGCTTCTTCGGTCATCTCTTCACTCTCTTCCGGCAGTGCTTCTTCGGGTGCCTCTTCCTCTGCTATGGGGGCCGGCTTCTCCTTCTTCTTTCCCCCGTAAAGAGCGGGAAGTGCTATGAGTGCTATGATGAATATCAATATCAGCACCAGAAGTATCGCTATTCCGAGATTGTCTCCGCTAAGACCTGCGAAACTTGTCGTTTCCTTCTGCATGGAGTGGTATGGCGTTCCCGCACTGGCAGTTCTTATGACAACCTGCTGTGTCGCGAGTTTATCACTGGGGCCGTTTCCGTAGGAATCCGTATAATCCGTTACAACATTTATTACATACGGCCTTCCTTCGACCATATTGACATTTGTCTGCATCTTGAAGCTCAGTGTTATCGTCTGGCCCGGAGCTACATTATTTGCCTTCATAAGCCATATCTCAGGGCTCGGGGAATTGAAGACTCCTTCTATGTAGAGCGCAAG
>CAZQEG010000057.1:0-5621 GCA_964591575.1 uncultured Thermoplasmata archaeon | reverse complement strand
AGCCGAATCAGAGCAGAGCTATCGCTATGTTCTCTTTCCTGCCATTATTGCAGCTATCGGCGGTTATCTCCGGAGGTTCCATTATCCTGCCGTCGGCGTCCTTGGGCATTATGTTTTCTATTATTATATCGCCTTGGCGTATTTCCTGCTTTATCCTTATCCTGTTTGCCTTTACGAGAAACAGAACGGCCACGAAAACGGTTATAAAATCCTCTTTCGTACCATCGGAAAGAGCGAAGACAGTCATGTTCTCTCCCTTAAAATCCAGAATTCTTGACCATACATCCTTTATATCCTCTTCGATGTCTTCTTCATGAGAGCTCTTAGGAACAGTTATATTCTCCGATATCTTATTTTTGACAGCTGCCTTCCTCTTCTTTATCTCAATCTCCTTTCTGGCCTCCTCGAAGGCATCTATAAGGTTTGTCAGGGTAACCGTCCTACTTGCTCTGAACCTCACCGCCTTTCTCATGGGAGCGCCATCCGATGACAGCACCCTTTTCGTATAACTTATGTCGTCGATATTCTCGTAGGGCTCGAATTCCCATGGTGCCCAGTCCTCGAAGAAATAATCCTCTTCGTCTGCAGATTCGGCTCTGGAAAGAGTGGCTTCGCTCTGCTTTTTGAGAACGCTCCATGCAAGAAGTATTATCTTTCCTGCAACTATGAAATCTACGTCCCCGGCGCTCTTTATTTTCTGGATGTACGCTCTGGAGAATTCCACAAGGTCTATATTCCAGGGGTCGAAATCCTCTTCCATGGCCAGAGAAAGCACCCTTGCTATCTCCCTGTCGACCGAATCCTCCGGAATTTCGCCCCTCTTCATCTCGTCGAGGATGCTCAGATAGTTCGAGAATCTCTCGCTGTCATCAGATATTATTGACTTGTTGAAGTTGAAATGCTGCTCTATGCTCTGATATCTCTCGACGGCCTCGCTCATGCGCTCGCCTCCGCGACATCGTCCTCGGGATAATCCGGCTCGGTTATGCTGTCTATATCGACCTTCTGAACGATTCTTGTTATTCCGTCACCCATGCTGGTTACACCTATGAGGTTCTCGGCATATTTCAGTGTGGCCTTCCTGAGGGACACGACTATGAACTGCGCTCTTTCCGAGGACCTCCTTATTCTCTTAGCCACAAGCTCCGAGTTCAATCCGTCTAGGTTCTGGTCGGCCTCATCGAATATGTAGAATGTGGACGGGTCATACTCCTGTATCGCAAATATGAAGGAAAGGGCAACGAGGCCTTTTTCACCGCCGGAGAGCGCTTCTATTCTGAGGACTTTCTTGCCTTTCGGCCTTGCGAATATGTTCAGCCCACCTTCGAAAGGTGATTCCGGGTTATCGAGAACTAGTCCCCCCTCGCCGCCTTCCGAAACCTCTGAATAAACTCTCTTGAAATTCTCGTTTACTGCGCTGAAGACCCTGAAAAATCCATCTTTTTTCTTCTGTTCAATCTCTTCTTCCACCTTCAGGAGTTCCTTTTTCTGCTCGTTTATCTTTGCAGTCTCCTTTTCCAGAGATTCGTATCTCGCGGATTCCTCCTCGTAATCGCCTATGGCCTTGAAATTTACGGTTCCAATATCTGCCATGGCAAGCTCGCATCTCCTTATGGTCTTTTTCAGGGAGTCAATGGACGGCAGGGGTTCCGAAACCTCTATACCATATTTTCTGTATTCCTCCTCGGCCTCGGCTATCTTCGAATCCATGACCTGCATCTTTGTGCTCATATCGAGAACAAAATCCTGCTTTGCGGCGAGGCGTTCCCGTGCGGACTCAATCTCCATGCTGAGCCTGCTCTTCTCCTCTATCAGAGACTCCTTTTTCCTGCGAAGCTCTTCCATCTCCTTCTCAATGCTATCGCTCACGCCGGAAACAGCTTTCAACTCATCATTCAGTCTGAATATCTCCTTCCGCTTCTCCGCAATGATAGCGCTGTTCTTATCCAGTTCCTTCTCCATCTCCGACATCCTTTCTTTCCTTTCGGCAATGCTTTTTTCCAGAGATGCCGTCTCTCCTTCCATTCCTCTGAGCTTCAATGCCATATCCTCTTTCTTTCCCCTCAGTTCCGACACAAGGGATTCCAGCTCGTTCATCTTCTGCTGAATGTTCTCCGGCATAAGCTTGGACAGGGCCTCCTCTATCTCCTTTAGCCTCTTTTCCATCTCTTCGGATGTCTTCTCAAGTGCTGAGACGGATTCCGAGATTTTCCTGCTCTCTTTCTCGGCCGTTTTAATCTCTTCCATCACGGATGCGATCTCTGATTCAATAGAGGAGCGTTTTTCCTCATATTCCTTCAATTTCATGCGGTAGTTCTCTATCTTCGCAAGGCGCTCTCTCTCATCATCGGAATCCTTCAGCATCTCATCGAGCTCCTCTATGCGCGGTCTTATCTCAGCAAGTCTTGCCTGCAGTCTTTCCGCCTCTTTCCTCTTCTCTCTCAGTGAATGGCCGAGTTCTTCCACATCCTTCGCTCTTTTACTGCCGGTCTGCCTGGATATCGAGCCCCCTACCATCGCCCCACTGGCTTCTATAAGTTCTCCTCCGAGAGTGACAAGCCTGACACCACCCATCATCTTTCTGGCGGTATTCAGGTCTTTAACTATCACAGTATCCCCGAAGGTATACCAAACGGCAGCCGTGTATCTCTCGTCGTAATTGGCTATGTCTACAGCAAATCCCAGCGCCCCGTCCTTTTTGGATGCAAGGATTGCCCTTCCCCCAGGTCTTCTGATCGTCATGCGGTTCAGCGGCAGGAATGTCGTCCTTCCGAGTCTGTTGGATTTCAGGTATTTTATCGCACTGGCGGCTGCCTCATCATTCTCCACGACCACCGCTTTCATCCTTCTTCCCGCGGCAATCTCCATTGCAGTGGAATATTTGCCCTCATAGGATACAAGATTCTCAACGGTATCTATTATTCCTTTCAGTTCGCCTCTGTCTCTGGCGGAAAGAACGGCCGAAGAGGCATCTCTGGACCCGCCGAGTCTGGCGTTTGCGGTGGCATATCTTTCGGTGAGAGAGGATATCTGCTGCTGTATCCTGTTCATCTGCTCTGAGGTCTCCCTTTCTTCGACACGCAGCATGAAAAGTTCCTCTTTGAGCTTCTTCATCTGCTTTATCGAGAGCTTTCCTTCCCCACCTATGTTCTTTATCTGCCATTTTGCATCCTTTATGTTGAAGTCTGTCTTCTTCTTTTCCTCTTCCAGTTTTGCCTTCCTTTCCTTCAGTAAATTCATTCTCTCCTCTATCTTACCCTTTTTCTCTTTAAGCTCGGAAAGATTTTTCATATCCTCCTTGAGCCTCTGCGATATCTCCGCATTTTCCTTTCTGAGGTCTTTACCTCTTGATGATGATCTTGCGAACCTGTCCTTCAGGTCCTCGAGTTCCTTGCTCGCTTTCAGAAGTTCCCCAGAGATGGCGTGCATCTCCTTTTCCATCGAATGCTTCCGGCCGACCTTATTGGAATGCTCCTTTTCATCCGCCGAAAGCCTCTTCTTTTCGTCTCCGAGCTTTCTCTTTATCTCGACCATATCGTCTTTTGCCTTCTCTATCGTGTTTTCCGCCCTTGCGATATCCAGCCTGTATGCATCTATCTGCTCTTTTATCTTTACGGCATCGGAGCCCCATCTCGACGCCATCTCCTTGTCGGCTTTATCGATAGCCTCTTTCAGGGACTCTATTCTCTTTTTTGAGTCTTCTATCTTCTTTTCCAGTTCCTTCCTCTCGGTCTCGAAATCAGCTATGGACTTTTTCAGGCTCTCTCTTTCTGCATTCATTCCCTTTATTCTCTTGTATGCAAGCTGTGCCTGTGCAAGATTCATCTCCTCCTCGAATTTCCTGTAGGAGAGCGCCGCACCTCTGTCTGCCTCCAGAGATTTCAACCTTGCCTTCAGCTCGTCCATTATTATCGCTATCTTCTCCAGATTGCTCTCCAGTCCCTCTCTCTTCTTCCTCGCCTTTTCCATCTCCTCGTCAAGCTGAGTTATTCCCGCTATGCTCTCGATTATTCTCCTTCTTTCCACACCACCCATCTTGACTATTCTGGTCACATCTCCCTGCTGTATCATGTTGTAACCCTCGGAGGATATCCCCGCGTACATCAGGAGCTCCTCGAACTCCCGAAGCGTGGACTTGTTGCCGTTAACATAGAAATAGCTCGTGTATCCCATTTTATTCTCGGGGGCTCTTTTGATAACCCTCGTGAGGTGTACCTCGTCATAACCAACAGGTATGGTCCTGTCCTTATTATCAAATACCAGCGTTACCCTGCACCTGTCGGCCGGCCTTCCGTTTTCCCCTCCGTTCCACATGAGTTCCAGCAGATTTCCTGCCCTTATTGCTTTCGAACTCTTAGGCCCGAGAACAAAGAGGATGGCATCCGTTATATTCGATTTTCCGCTGCCATTAGGTCCGGTTACGCCGGTAAAACCCGGTCTGAAACCTATCTTCACCGTCCCTTTCATGGACTTGAAGTTCTCCGTTTGAATTTCTTTCAGATACATGATACCACCTCTCTGTTCCGGAATTTCGGGTTTATGCGCCGTATTGCGCTGTTTTTTTGCTTTTTCGAGTGCATACCATCCCTTCTGAGTGCATCCTTTGTCTGATGTATGTCAGACGATTGTCTGCTAATATAACGACACTATTTAAAACTTTCTATTGGTTTGGCAGACAAGCAGCATACACAGAATAAAAACTATTTTTTTCTCTTCTTTTTTCTCTCGTCTCTGGGAGGTAGGGGCACTATCTCCCCGAAGTCCTCATAGATGTGGCCGCAGTAGGGACATATGGCAGCATCATACGGAATTATTCTGCCGCATTCCACACAGTGCCGCACCTTCCTGTTTGATGTCTCCTGCTTTTCCTTCTCGTAGAGTTCAATCTCTATTTCAAGCTCCTTTGCCTTATCTCTCAGGTAAAAACCGAGCAACATCACTATGACCGCAAATGTCCAGATTATTCCGCTTATGAAAAGAGGAAGGCCGAACCAGACGCTTATACCGAAAACGATTATGCCGAGGATAAAAGAGACCGCACCCGTGACGAGATAGAACAGAGCCCATTTCGGCGTCTCTCTCGCTATCTGTTTCTTTCTCTCATATAGCAATTCCTCTCTGTCTTCTATATCGAGCTTGCTTGTGTCTCCTATCAGAACCTTCTCGAACATAATCTTACCGGCAAGAGATGAGCTCTAACTAATAAAACTTTTTACATCCTCTCTGCCGAAACTCTTAAATAATGCCAAAAATTAGGCTGCACTAACTTAATAAGCGAAGGCGAAAAGATGTCCACGATGCTGCTGTCAATGGTTCCCGAAGGAGATGAGGTTGTGATAGTCTCATTCAGAGGTGGCTCCAGATTTGTTCAGAAACTTGCTGCCATGGGTTTCGTTCCCGGTGCAAAGGTGAAGGTTGTGAAATCACAGAACATGGGCCCGCTTATAGTTTCCATCAAAGGCTCTCGAATGGCCATAGGGAGAGGTATAGCGACAAAGATAGAGGTCATATGATTCAGAGGGTATAGGTTTTCTCCTCGGAATACGCTTCATCTTCGGCAATAACCCTGAAAGTTATTTTCCGCGCTCCGAGATTGGGAATATCCGCTATCCAGTATGCGC
>CAZQEG010000056.1:0-5639 GCA_964591575.1 uncultured Thermoplasmata archaeon | reverse complement strand
TAGACTACCTCGGCATTCCGAGCCTCTTTGCGGCAGCAGGCAGATTGATTGCATTATAAAAGATTTGCCGGTTATATCCCGATCCATCTTCCGCTGACTATCTTTCTCAGGGTCGCAGCAGCGGAGAGCGCCGCAAGGTAGCTGGTTCTCGGGTTCTCGGGTGAAGGAAGGTTTTCAACGGTGCATTCCGCCTTTCCGAAGTCCCCTCTCACCATCACCCGGTGTATGTTCCTCTCTATTTTCGGGTCTATGAAGACCTGTACCTTCGTTTTATCGAAACCAAGACCCAGAAGGCTCAGTGTAGCGGAGACATTCACATTCTTCGGAAAAGCTTTGACAGCATCTCTGGCAGTTCCTTCGAATATCAGCGTCCTTTTTTCGAAAGAATCGGGGTTCAGATCATGCTCCACCATATAATCGGCCCCCTTAAGACCTGCGGGCGGTTTGAACGTCTCAAGAAGAACACTATCAATATGTGCGGACGCTGCGGATGCAAGCCCGGATGTTCCGAATATGGCCCCGGAAGGTATGAAGAGATTGCCTTTTCCATGTCCTGTATATGAGAACATTTGCTCCCTGAGCGAATCATCACCGAGAGCCCCTACGCTCATTATCATGAGGTCCTTTCCCATGCTGAGGGCGGCAACCCCGAATTCCCTTACAGCATCCTGAGATGCCGCCTCTATTACTAGATTTACATCTTTCATAGATTCCAGAGGGTCTGATATCTGGGAGGCTTTTGAGAATTTTTCCGCCGCATTTTTGCTCCTCTCTTCAAAAGCATCGAAAACAAGTACCTCATCTATCTCGTTCATCTTTTCCATGTTTTCAAGGAGAATCCTTCCTATGAATCCGCATCCGATCAGGAGTGCACGCAACATATCGCCTTCTTACAGCAGGGGTATGAACTTTATCTTTCTGCTGTTGGATGGGCCAATCGTAAGTGGTACATAAAGATTGCTCCACGGCTTCTGGCTGTAGAAGACGGAAGTCCCGTGTATGTTCCCTATTTTCAGGTGTACATCCGCAACATCTCTCAGAACTTCTATTTCCTTCAGAGTGCTGTGAGCGGAGAGTATGACATGGGCGCCTCCCTGAACCCACGAGTATATTATCCTCTCCAAGTCGTTCTGGCTTATCCTCTTATAGGTCCTCAGAAGTTTTTCCACATCTATTATGAACCTGAGAGGTTTTTTACTTTCATCCTCCCTGATAAGCTGTGAGAACAGAAGTTCTCTGTCGATATCATCCCCTTCTACGAAATGGACAATATTTGACAGATTCTTTCCCATTCCTTCGCAATCCTGTCTCGATGTGATTAACCTTATACTTCCGTTGATCTCGTCTTCGGAGCTTAGGGAGAGAAATTCGTTTATGCTTTCCATCCTCATTGGCATCCACAGAAGGGTGCTGTTTTCTTTCATCCATGAACTTATGATGTTGAATTTGAACATCGATATAAGCTCGTTCCCGACATTCTTCCCGACTTCAAGAAGTACAAGCTGTCCCTTTTTCGCCTCCTCTCCGAAGATGCTGTCATGAATTTCCCCATCTCCTCTTCTTATTATCTCAGGATAATATGCCTTTGCAAAGAGAGTGCCCCTGTAAACATTTGTTTTCTTTATGGAGCTTTCCGGCATTATAACCCTGAATCTTGCATTGTCCAGAGTGAAGATGTATCTGAAGTTCTCTATTCTCTGCCCCCTCAGCTTTTTTATCTCCATGACCCTTACTCTTCTGCCTTCGAACTCACCCATTGAAAGGAAGATCACGCCGTCTCCAAAATAGTCCATCATGTCATCCTTGCTGCTCTCTCTCACAAATATGACATTCATTCCGGTCGATTCAACAAGGTCCCTCTGTATTGCAGTTATGAGCCTCATTGGACCCACGCCGTATTTTTCACTGAGGGCATCCACGCTGTCCACCACGATGAACGCCCTTTCGGGCAGCGTTTCGTCAACGAATTCGTAGAGGTCATCCAGCTCCGGAAAAAGACCCTGAATATCGAACGAGAAATCTCCTTCTCCGTCGACAAGACCCGCTTCGACAACACCTTCCAGTTTTGTCAGTTCCTTCCTCTCGGCGGCCTCACGTCTGGATACGGAAGAGGGAAAC
Organism: uncultured Thermoplasmata archaeon; assembly: GCA_964591575.1. GTDB lineage: Archaea > Thermoplasmatota > Thermoplasmata > WALJ01 > WALJ01 > CAZQEG01. The sequence continues at coordinate 3,521 of CAZQEG010000056.1, read as the reverse complement.
ACTATTCTAAGGAATTTTCTGGCGCTCTCCATGATGCCTTCCAAATCCCCGCCGGCAGCCCTTTTCAGGAACTCTTTTCCGCTCTGTATCGCCCTCCTCTGCATAACCAGCCTTTCGAGCCATGGGAACTGCCTGTATAGGGCAGGGTCCGAGACCCTCAGAGACAGATAATAGGGTTTCATGCCTTTGTTCCGCATATATTCCGTAATCTCAAGGGAGAATGTGGTCTTGCCCGCTCCGGCCTGTCCGCGCACCACAAGCGAGTGCCCTCCGCTCGATTCGAAGAACTGTGTTATCTCGGCAGGTAAGGAATGGAATCTTTCTATCTCTATCACAGAAGAAAGTCATGCGATGCAGTATTAAATCTTTTTCCTGAAAATTCCCGTGAAGATAATTAGGATGGCCGGTATCGGAGGATGGCCGCTATACCTCCCAGAGATTCGAGCCTTTTCCCCGGCTCGCCGAACTCACTTATGACAGAGACTTCCGCTCCGCTCTCCTCGGCAAGCTTCATGAACCTCTCGCCATCCTCGGTCCTCATCAACTTGCTGAGTATCAGGAGCTTTTCAACTGCCCCGCTCAGGAGGTATCTTTTCACATCGGACAGTCCGTAGGCAGCGGCGCCGTCCTTCGATATCTCCACAAAAAGCCTCTCGACATCCCTTGTTTCCCGCGCCATTCTCGAACCTTCCAGTACCTCGGCACCGGCTTTTTTCATGGCCTCGTTCACGCCCACGCCACCTCCGTGAGATGTTGCGTAGATGTGCGCTCTTTTAAGAACGGGCGGCTCCTTTTCCCTGAGCCACGCCGCAAATTCCTCTTTCGTGAATCCCGGCCCGATTATCATGAGAATCCCGTCATTGTAGAACTCATGAAGTGTCCTCAGAATCTCCGAGAAGAAATCTTCCTTTCTGGATGAGGAATACTGCTTACCGAGGCCGGAAAATCGTATGCCCGCCAACTTTTTTATTCCGTATTCCCTGAGCACATATATCTCGGCTTCATCGTCTTCAAGCGTCAGGAAGGTCATAAGCGGTCTTTCCGTGGATTTGACGGCTTCTTCTATCCTCGCAAGCTGGCCTCTTTTCCAGTGCTCCTTTATCACGGAAAGCTGTGAACCGACGCCGATGTTCAGCGTATGATGCTTCCCTATGTCCTGAGGTCCTTCTTCTATGACTCCGAGGATTCGTAGCCTGTCCGTGAACTCGTGAAACTCCACCTTCTCCACCCTTATCCCCAGCCTCATGGTCTTTTTTTCCCCTCTTTCGGCCCTTATTCTGTCATCAGCCTTCTCTTCTCTGCGCTGAGTAAGTGCGAATACCAGGTCTCCGGGAAGGACTATGTTGAAAAGGTGCCAGAGATCGTCCTCGTTCTCTATGCGGAGCTTTATCTCTCCTTTTCTGAGGTCCTTGAATACGACTTTCACGGCAGTTCATGAGCGCTCGGATAAAAAGATTCCCGTAATTTACCATTGCGAAAGACCATTCACGGCCTCACTCTCCAGAGCGCAGAATTCTGCTCAGGATTAACTTTAAGTACAAGAAGCGGTAATCCCGCACATTCCTCTGATGGAGGCATACAATGGCAAGGATGCATGCAAGAAAAAAAGGAAGTTCCGGCTCGAAAAGACCGCTCGTAAAGAGAATGCCCGACTGGGTACCTCTTGAGAAAAAAGAGATTGAAGAGAGGGTGGTCTCTCTTTCCAAATCCGGCCACTCGAAGGCGATGATAGGCCTTATAATGAGGGACCAGTACGGAGTTCCGGATGTCAAGCTGGCTACCGGGAAGAGTATTACGAAGATATTGGAAGAAAACGGGATAAGGACAAAGCTTCCGGAGGACCTCACTTTTCTCATGAAAAGGGCGATAAATCTGAAAAGGCATCTGAATGAGAATCCGAAGGATATATCCAATAAGAGAGGAATGCAGCTGGTAGAAGCGAAGATAAGGAGACTCACCAGATACTACAAGAGAACCGGCAGGATACCAGAGGAATGGAAGTATTCCATAGACCGGGCCGAACTGGAAATAAAGTAAGGTGAGACATGTTAAGGCTCTCTCTGCCCGAACAGCTGGTTGACGACCTCGGGAAAGGAGCCGATAAAATCTCTTCCTGTGAGGGAAGCATAAGGGTGTTCTCTCACAACGATGCTGACGGGATATCTGCCGCATCTCTTTTCTCAAAGGCCCTGATAAGGCTTGAAAAACCATTTCATCTCACAGTGATAGGGGAAATGAGTTCCGAAGTCATCGAATCCATAAAAAAAGAGAGAGACGCGCTGGCCGTGTTCCTCGATATCGGCAGCGGAGATGTGGAATCTCTGGATGCTCTGGATGCGGATGTCATTGTACTTGATCACCACAAGCCGAAGGAATACACGGGAAAGGTTCTGGAAATAAATGCTCACCGCTATGGAATCGACGGTACCAAGGAAGCATCCGGCTCCACCATGGCATTCCTTCAGGCCATGGCGCTGGATAGGAAGAATGTCGATCTCATTCCTCTCTCCCTGTCAGGGAGCAGCGGAGACAGGCAGCATATAGGCGGTTTTTCCGGCGTTAACGGAAAAATAGCGGAGCTTGGAGAAAAGGAGGGAATAATATTAAGAGATAGGGGCCTTGCATTGAAAAGAGGTGAGGCTGCTTCTGCCATAGCCGGTTCATACAGCCCTTTTTTCAGAGGAATAAGCGGAAGAAAGGAAAAAGCGGAGGCTTTTCTGAAGAAACTCGGACTGGACCCTCAAAAGAATACGGAGGAATTTACGGAGGGAGAGATTGAAAGGCTTTCCTCCGCCCTCATGTTGAAACTTCTGGAACAGGGATGCAGACCTCAGGTTGCCGATGAACTTATAGTCTGGAAATACTTCTCTCCGGAGAGGAACACCTATGTATCCGACATCGCCGATGAACTGGAAGCCGCTTCCAAACTCGACGGAGGCCTTGCGGTTGCAGCCGGTCTTAGAGACGAACAGGCATGCTACCGCGCAAAAGAAGCGAGGGAAAAGCACGCTTCCGAGATAATGAAGGCTCTCCTCACTCTGGAGAAGAACGGGGCCATTCAGATGGAAAATATACAGTGGTTCTGGTCATATGGGAGAGAAGTGGCGAGCGCTCAGGCCGGTATAGGAATACAGTATCTCTTGAATCAGGAGAAACCGGTATTTGCGCTCACCGAAGACGGGGAAAGGCTGAAGATATCAGCCAGAGGTACCCAGTATCTGATTTCAAGGGGTTTGAATCTGACGGAGGTATGCAGAGAAGCCGCCGAATCCGTGGGGGGTAAAGGAGGCGGACATAACATAGCTTCCGGATGTTCGATACCTGCAAAGAAAAGAAAGGAGTTCCTGGCCACTGCGGACGCAATCGTTGGAAAGCAGATAAAAACAGCTACCGAAGTTCCTTCCTGATTACCTTGCCCCTCGGGCTCTCTTCCGAGAACACTTCGCCGGAAAAGGAAAATATCAGGGTCTTTTTGTCTTTCCAGCAGTTCTTTCTAAGCCCGGCCTTCATGCAGGTATAAT
>CAZQEG010000055.1:0-5641 GCA_964591575.1 uncultured Thermoplasmata archaeon | reverse complement strand
AGGGAACGGCCTGTATCGATGCCATAAACAGCGGAATCCTGTGCTGTCAGTTCTATCTCCTTTGTTCCAGACGCAATCATATCCTTTGCGGTTTTAATTATCCATGAATGGGGAGCGCTCCTCAAATCCCTCCTTGCAATCTTGGTTATGCAGTATGTGCAGTTTCCCATGCATCCCTGAGCAATCGGGATTATCCCTATGACACCCCACCCGAAAGCCTTTGGATTCTCAGCTTTTCCAAGATAATCCGTTATCTTTCGGATATCCCATGTTGGTATTATTATCGCATCGGGAATGAGTTTCAGAACTTCATCTCCGAAAACCGATGCCAGACATCCGGAGACCACCATCTTTTTGTTGTAGGTTTTCAGTTCTCTCAACCTCTTCATCATGTGCCTGTATGTGTGGTCTATGACTATGCATCCCGAGAAAACCACGGCATCCGCTTCTTCGGGGGACTTCACTATCTCATGGCCGGCATCCGCGCTCCACTTCTTCATGAGCTCGGATTCGCCTTTGTTCATGGTACAGCCGTAGGCCTCGAAGTAAAGTCTCACATCCCTGCGGATACGGGGCAGTATTAAGAGCTTGCGGAACTTCTTTAAGCATACCGTGCTTGCGGCTTCGATGAGAATAAACGGCTCGATTCTCACGGAGAAAGGATTCGCGGAAGGCCACATATCCGTGGAGAACGGTAAGATATCGGAGATAGGCGAAAATATCGTCCCCTACCCTGATATGAGCGGCATAGTCATTCCTTGGATGTACAACCACCACACGCACATAGGAGATTCCTTTGTCGGAAATGCACCGAAACTGCCGATAAAGGAGCTTGTAGGTCCGGGTGGATACAAGGATAGAGCCCTGAAAGAGGCTGCGAAAGAGAGCATAATCTCAGGCATGGAGCGCAGCATCAAAAGAATGCTTTCATCAGGCACGGCCGGCTTTGCGGATTTCAGGGAAGGGGGTGTAGAAGGTGTTAAACTCCTGAAAGAAGCCCTTGCAGGGAAGAACATCGAGGCTGCGGTTCTATCAAGACCCATTGAAGGCAGTGAGGATGAGATAGAGAAACTGCTGGAGATATCCGATGGTTTCGGCCTGAGTTCGCTATCCGACTATGACCAAGAATTTCTGGAAGAGCTGTCGGAAAGAGCGCACAGAAAAAAGAAGATATTCTCCATACATTTCAGCGAAAGGATTCGCGAGGATGTGGATGCTCTGCTGGGCCTCAGGCCGGATGTGATAATTCATGCAATAGAGGTGGAAGAGGAGGATATGGAGGCAATAGCGCATGCCCGGATACCCGTCGTTCTGTGCCCCCGCTCTTCGGCCTTCTTCGGAAAGAGGGTCAGACTCGGAGAGCTGATGGAACACGGTATAGATGTGCGTTTCGGTACGGACAACGGGATGATTGCTGACCCGAACGTGAGAAAAGAGCTGAAATTTCTCTATAACTCCGGGAAATCCGTTGAAAGGAGGGCTGTGCTGCGTGCCGTGAAAGGGATATTTGGAAGAAAAGCTTTAAAAGGCGATGGAATAGGACTCCGCGAAGGTCAGGATGCTGACTTCATAGTGGTAAAGATGCCGTGGAAATACCCTGAAAAGGGAATAATAACAGCGGAAGATTCGAATATCACTATCTTCTCAAAAGGAAGTGAGATAAATGGATGAGATAAAAAGGATACTTGTGGCGACGGACGGCTCGGAATATACGAAGAATGCGGTGAAGAAGGCCATGACTCTGGCCAAGATGCTGGATGCGGAGATTGTCGGACTTTATGTCGTGGACATTTCCCCCATAGTTCCGATGACCCTTGACGAGACGACATTTCCGATGGTTGAGTTCATGAGGAACGAAGGGAATGGTGTGCTTGAAAACCTCAAGAAGCAGGCTGAAGATATGGGCGTGAAAATAAAGGTTATGAAAAAGGAGGGGATACCTGCTGACGAGATAATCGAGGCTGCAAAGGAAGAGGATGTCGACCTGATAGTCATCGGCACTCTCGGGAGGAGCGCTCTCGAAAAGCTTCTGCTCGGTAGTGTTGCGGAGAAGGTCATCAGGCATGCGCCGTGCCCTGTCTTCGTAGTAAGAGCAAAGAGGAGGAAATAAAGTGAAAGTTTCAGAGATAATGGTGAAGCAGCCGATAACGGCATCGCTCCCCGGAAGCAGAGATGATGTTATCCGGCTTCTTATAAAGAACACGAAGACCGGCCTGCCCGTGATAAAAAGGAGCACCGGTGAGTATATCGGCTTTATAACGCGTCAGAGGCTCTTCGAAAGGCCGGATACGGAGCAGCTTGCACTTCTGACCGAGAGGGATTATCCGTCCGTGATGAAGAACGACAGCGTTGACTATGCTGCCAGGCTCCTTCTCAAGCACGACCTTCATCATCTGCCGGTTCTCGACTCGAAATCGCATGTGATAGGCATAGTTACACCTGCCGATTTTCTCAGAATCATAGAGGAAAGGAAGATGGCTGACCCCGTGGAGAAATATGTGAGGAGTCCCTGCGTCCCCCTGCACTTCCTGACGCCTTTGAAGGTAGCGCTTCTGGTAATGAAGCTCGCAAAGCTGTATGCATTCCCGATAGTCAACGACGAGGCCAGACTTGTGGGCCTGCTTACGGACAGGGACATATTCGATGCTAATATCATTGAGAAAAAGGTCTCGACCTCCGACATAGGTCTCGGGGATGACGAGGATGAGTGGAACTGGGAAGGTCTCAAGAATGTCATGAAGCTTTACTACGAAACATCGAAGATAGATGTACCGAACATCCCTGTCAAGGACATCATGATAACGAATCCGACCACGATATTCAGGAGTTCGTCCGTAAGCCGTGCGGCACGAATAATGAGGGAGAATGATTTCGGCCAGCTGCCGATAAAGGATGAAAACAACCGGCTGGCAGAGATGATATACGAGCTTGACCTTCTGGCATCGCTGGTGGAGGAATGAGAGTTGTGGGAAAAGATCTTTGCGCTCTCCAGAAGAAGGGGCTTCATATGGCCAGCCTTTGATATTTACGGCGGTCTCAGCGGGTTCTATGATTACGGCCCCCTCGGAGCGGCTATGAAGGACAACATAATCTCGATATGGAAGAAGTACTATGTTCTGGAAGAGGGAATGGCAGAGATAGACTCGCCGAACCTCGGCCCGGAGGATGTTTTTAGGGCCTCCGGCCATCTGGAGAAGTTCGAGGATCTCATGACAACATGCGAGAAATGCGGTGCGTCCTTCAGGGCGGATAAGCTCGTCAGTATGGAAAACGCAGATGCGCTCTCACCGGAAGAACTATGGAAAGAGATGCTTAAAGAAGGCATAAAATGCCCGGAATGCGGGGGAGAGCTCACAAAACCGGAGCCGTTCAATCTTATGTTCAGGACAAGCATAGGGCCAAAGGGAAAGAAGGAGAGAACCGGATATCTGAGACCGGAGACGGCTCAGGCGATGTTCGTGGATTTTCAGTACCTTTACAGGTATTTCAGGGAAAAGCTTCCTTTTGGGGCGGTACAGGTAGGAAAAGGCTTCCGAAACGAGATAAGCCCGAGGCAGGGCCTTCTAAGGCTCAGAGAGTTCAATATGGCCGAAGCGGAGGTGTTCTTCGACCCCGAAAGCAAGAGATGGCCGAATTTCGAGAGATACCGGGATGACAAAGTACTCCTGCTCCCGAACACAGGCGGAGAGGAGAGAATATCCCTTGGAGATGCCGTGAAGAAGGGAATAATAAAGAACGAGGCGCTGGCCTATTTCGTCGGGCTCACCAGAAGATTTCTCATGGATACGGGCATAGATGAAAAAAAGCTCAGGTTCAGGGAGCATCTGCGGGATGAGATGGCGCATTATGCCGACGACTGCTGGGATGCGGAGGTCCTTCTCTCTTACGGTTGGACCGAGATGGTGGGCATCGCAGACAGGACCGACTATGACCTGAGAAGACATATGGAACATTCCGGCGATAAGCTCGGGGCCATGCGGAGGTATTCCGAACCGAGGGAGATAGAGGCAGTGGAGGTGCTTCCGGATTTCAGGAAGCTGGGCCCGCTGTTCAAAGGAGATGCAAAGAAAGTGGCGGAGGCGCTCAAATCCATGAATGCCGAGGCACTTAAAGGCGATGTCCGCCTGAGCGCAGACGGAAAGGAGTACATTGTTCCTGAGAATGCCTATACCGTCAGGAAGGTCAGAAAGAAGGTCAGCGGAGAGGATTTCATACCCCACGTGGTGGAGCCGTCCTATGGCATAGACAGGATACTTTATGCCGTGCTTGAGCACAATTACATCGAAAATGAAGAGGGCGGAGAGATATACCGCCGCCTGTCTCTTCCGCCGTCCGTGGCTCCCGTAACGGCAGGTGTGTTTCCTCTTATGGCGAGGGACGGACTGGATGACCTCGCAAAGGAGATTCGAAATGCCCTCAGAAAATCCGGAATAAATGCGGTGTACGATGATTCGGGCTCAATAGGCAGGAGATATGCCAGAATGGACGAGATAGGCACACCTTTCTGTGTTACCGTGGATTATGACAGTAAACAGGACGGCACGGTCACTCTGAGGTTCAGGGATACGAAGGAGCAGGAGCGGGTTAGGATATCCGATATTTCAGACAGAATAATGAAAAACCTCAGCGAAAAATCTATTTAATGAAGGTGCATCCACCTGTGATGCTGATAAGCGTGGTCATAACCGTAAGAAACGAAGAGAGGAACATAGGGAACCTTCTGGATGGCCTGATAGTTCAGGAAAAGCCGTTCGAAATCGTTATAGTCGATGCGCACAGCACTGACAAAACGGTTGAAATCATAAAGAAATATATGGAAACATACGATTTCATACACCTATATATCCGCGGTGGTACCAGGGGAGAAGGAAGAAATTACGGGGTGTCCAAGGCAAAAGGGGATGTGGTGGCATTCATAGACGGCGATGACATACCGAATCCCTTCTGGCTGAAGGAGATAAGGAGAAGCATGGGAAAAGGCGCTGACATCGTGGCCGGAAGAAGCATCGCCATGGGTTATAAGGCGTTCGAGGAGCTGGAGCGGGTAGAGTTATATTACAGGGGATACGATGTCACATTTCCGAGCTGTAACCTCGCATACAAGAGGGAGCTCTTCGAGAAAATCGGAGGATTTGACCCATATTTTGTAACCGCCGAGGATATAGATCTCAACATAAGGGCAGTAGATGCCGGCGGAAAGCTGGTGCACAACCCGAACGCAGTAGTGTATCACCGTACAAGGAACACATTCGTGGGTTTCTTCAAGCAGGCTTTCTGGAACGGTTACGGCAGAAAGCAGCTCACGATGGCCCATGGAAAGCTGTGGGGACGTTATAAGCCGACAAATATGCTTGACCATCACTTTACATTCTGGTATGCAGCAAGACTCAGCGTTGCGCTCTTGGGATATCTGGCATGCAAGCTCTACGGAAAAAAGCCTGAAAAATAGGTTGAAAAAGAAAGGGGTTTATTCGAGGTCTTCTTCGGATTCCTCTGTTTCTTCCTCGTTCTCTTCTTCCGCTTCGGCGGGTTCCTCTTCCTCTTCTTCGGCGTGCTCAGGTGCAGCGCTTCCCTTTTTCTTCACTGCCCACGCTGCAGCTATGATTATCACCAGTATGAGGATTCCGATTCCGGCAAGAAG
>CAZQEG010000054.1:0-5752 GCA_964591575.1 uncultured Thermoplasmata archaeon | reverse complement strand
GCTACACTACCCCGGCCGTGAAGTAGGTGCAGCCATTCCTTTCTCCCATATCCACCTATATTTTAAGTATTTCCCCAATTCAGCCCCGTGAATGTCCTAGGCATCGAAGGAACCGCCCACACGTTCAGCGCAGGCATATTCGACGGAGAGCGCATACTTTCTCTCGCTTCGGACACATTCAGGCCGGAGAAAGGGGGCATACATCCGAGGGAGGCGGCCGACCACCACGCTGAGTTCTCAGGGGACATAATCAGAAGAGCGCTGGAAGAGGCGGGACTGCGCTCTCAAGATATAGATGTCGTCGGTTTTTCTCAGGGCCCCGGGCTGGGCCCGTGTCTCAGGGTTGCCGCAACCGCCGCAAGAACGGTATCCGTATATCTCGGAATACCGATTGTGGGTGTGAACCACTGCATAGCCCATATGGAGATAGGCAAATTCCTCACAGGTGCGGAGGACCCGGTCATGCTCTACGCATCCGGAGGTAATACGCAGATTATCGCTTTTGCCGGTGGGAGATACCGTGTGTTCGGTGAGACGATGGACATAGGGGTGGGAAATATGCTGGACAAGTTCGCCCGGGACTTCGGTATACCGTTCCCCGGAGGGCCGAAGATAGAGGAAATGGCAGAGAAATCCCGCAAGTATCTGCCTCTTCCTTATTCTGTCAAGGGTATGGATGTGTCCTTCTCGGGTCTTTTGACAGCGGCGCTCCATATGAAGAAGAAAGAGAGGGCCTATGACATCGCATATTCCCTTCAGGAGACGGCATTCTCAATGCTCACCGAAGTTACCGAGAGGGCGATGGCCCATCTCGAAAAGGATGAGGTGCTGCTGGGCGGTGGTGTTGCATGCAATAAAAGGCTGAGGGCGATGGTGAAGAGTATGGCAGAAGACAGAGGCGCTGTTTTCAGGGCACCTCCGTGCGGATACTGTGTGGACAACGGGGCTATGATAGCGGTACTCGCACACCGCATGTACTCGGCAGGCATCGCCCATAATCTCGATGAAACCGCTGTCAGGCAGAGGTTTCGGACGGATGAGGTGGAGGTTTCATGGGCTGATTCTCCGTTTCAGTAATGATAAGCGCTGCGAACGCTTTATAAGGAATGGGAGGAAAGGATAGATGGGAGAGAAAAATGATAGATAAGAACCTCGATGTGGCGGAACTCATTCGCACGATAACCGACGAGTACGGGATAAAGATACTTCTCGCCTGTTACGATACGCCCCGGTCGGCACAGGAACTGAGTGACCGATGGAGAATACCGATAGCGGCATGCTACAGAAGGATACATATGATGGAGACCATGGGGATACTGAAGTGCGAATCGGAGATAATCGGGAGAAGAGGAAGGATAGTTCGCCTCTATAAGACCTCATTGAGAGAGCTTGATTTTTCATTCAAAGAGGGGAAGGCGATGGTCAAATTCAGAATGGAAGGGGAGAACACGATATCCAATCTCAATGGGAAGTGGATAGAGATAAGATGAGTTCCCCATATTCCCATATTTGTGTGTCATTCTCAGAGAATGAAAACTGCGGACACCCCTTAAATAGGTGAAATGAGAGATGATTATCTAACCTGAAAAAGGGCGGAGGTAATATGGACCCGATAGAGGCTGCAAAGATAATAACGGACGAGACGAGCGCGAAGATACTCGCCGCAACATACAGGAAACCCATGACTGCGATAGAACTCAGTCAGAGATATGACATACCGATAGCGGCATGCTACAGAAGGATACACCTTCTCGAAGAGATGGGCGTGATGAAGGCCGTTAAAAGAATTCTCACTCCGAAAGGAAAGAGGATAACGATATACCGGTCGATGCTCAAGAACGCCTATATCTTCTTCGAGAACGGACAGATGAGGGTGAGATTTCAGATGTCCACAGGCATTACGGAGGATTTCGGAGGTCCGTGGAAAGCAAAAGAGGTTCTCAGAGAAGAGTAGTACCAAACCCATTTATTTTATTATATTATTTTCATGAAAGTTCCGCTTCGAGAGAGAAATCTATGGCCCTGACAGAATGCGTTATAGAACCGCTGGATATTATATCTGCATATTTTGCGTATTTTCCTATATTGCGTTCATCTATGCCGCCAGACACTTCAACAAGCACCTGTGGAAACTCATTTTTCAGCATCTCGTATGCTTTCTTCGCTTCCTCGGGGCTCATGTTGTCCAGCATCACTATATCGGCCCCGTTTTCAGCGGCTTTCAGGGCATCATCCGGAGTTTCCACCTCAATCTCTATCTTTCTCACGAAACTGACCTGTTTCGCACGTTCCATCGCCTTTTCTATGCTGCCCACAGCGGCGATGTGGTTGTCCTTTATGAGTATGTGGTCATCCAGCCTGAGCCTGTGGGTGTCAGCACCGCCTATCATGGCCGCCTTCTTTTCCAGCATTCTGAGGCCGGGGGTTGTCTTTCTGGTCACCGCCACTATTATCTGCGGGTTCTCCTTTCTTGCGATATTTACCATATCTGCTGCCCGTGTGGCAACGCCGCTGAGATGGCCCAAAATATTCAGGAGTGTTCTTTCGAGTTTCAGGATATCGAGAGCTCTTCCACGGACCTCGAGCACATCGCTGTCCTCCTCGAGCCTGTCCCCGTCGGATGCCATTGCGTGATATGATATACTATAATAATCAAGTATATCTTCGACCTCCTCGAGTCCGGCGAGCACGCACCTCTCCTTTACAAATATCATGCCAAATATATCTTCATCTGAAAGTAAAAGTTCCGAGGTTATGTCTCCGAATCCGATGTCCTCCTCCAGGAATCTTTCGAACCACATGTTTTCACCATAGTACTGCCGTATTTAAGATTTTACCACCTCATTCGACATATATCGCAGGCCTCACGGGCTCCGCCATTTTTGCCTTTCCCGCAGGATTATATCCCGGGTTATCGGCGCTCTCCACCAGAACCTCACAGCCGTATTCTTCTTTAAGGAACGGGAGTGCCTCTTCTAAAATCGTCTTCTCATCAAGTTTTGCGGGCTTTCCCTCCGCCCTTATCCTTTTTACCATGTTCTGAACAAACTTCGGAACCATCTTTTTGTATTCCGGCGGAGCTGTCTCTATGATTTGCTTTATCAGAGCGCCTATGTTCTTCATGTCGGAGTTAGCGATTCTTTCCATCGCTTCATATTTCCATTCGGGCGAGGTGTAAAGCACTATTTTCTCGGGATTCTTTCCTACTATCTTTATCACATGCTCTACATCCTCCATCACGGATTTAAGGTAATCTTCATAGTTTTCGTCCTCCTCATGCACCTCACTTTCGGAGTATTCCGGAAAATCAGCCACCGAGACGAATCCCTCATTTCCCATGGCTTCCCAGAACTCCTCTGCCATGTGCGGCGTGAAGGGAGCCATAAGGCGGACCCATGTGTCTATCGCCTTCATCATGGCCTTTTCAGACCTTCCCCCCCGCCTGAGGTACCATTTTATGTCAGCGGGAATCTCATAGTAGGTGGCATTGCTCGCATTCCTCAGCTCGAAGGAGTCCATAGCCTCTCTTATCTCTTTTACTTTTCTGTTGATTCTGGAAATCAGCCAGCGATCCATATGCCCCCACGAATCATCTTTTTCCATCTCGAATATATCCCAGAGCATCCTCCATATGCTCTCCACCTTCGAGCGGTAAAGCATGACCGTTTTATCCTTCCATTCCACATCCACGAATGGGCTCCCTATGTGGCAGTAGTAGAGCCTCAGTCCGTCCACTGAGTATTTCTCCGCAGCATCCGGAATCGGCACCGCTCCCCCTTTGGATTTTGATATCTTGCCTCCTGACATCATGATGTACCAGTTGACGAATATTCCCTTTGGCCAGTGCTTTTTATTGAGAATGGCAACATGATTCATCAGGAACACGGGGAAATGCACGGTCATGTGCTCCTTTCCGCCGAGGTTTATATCCAGAGGATACCAATAATCGAAATCAGCCCTTATCTCTCTCAGCACATCCTCGCTTATGCCTGTCTTTTCCGCAAGTGCATTTATCTCTCCTTTCCCTAGGAAGACATAGTCGAAGAATGCGGGAATCATTTGCTCGGGCTTCACATGGCCAGCATTCACATGCTTGGATACCACATAGTACGCCGGATACAGGGTTGAATCCGATATCGCCTCTATAATCCACTTCTTATCCCACGGCAATCTTGTGCCGAGCCAGTTTCCGAGGCGAGCGCATGCCCTGTCCAGATACCAGTCTATGACCCCGTGGATGTTATCATAATACAGCTTCGGAAGTATGTTCATCTCTCGAGCATGTTCCTTCGCCTTTTTCTTCCAATCCTCATCCGAATATCGTATGAACCACTGGCCTTCGACCTTCCCGATGACCACGGGAGCTCCGCACCTGCATATGACCTCCTCCGAGAGGTCGTACATTATATCGGCTTCTCCCATCTCAATCATCTTCTGTTTCATGCTCTCTTTGGCCTCATTAACAGGAAGCCCTGCGAACTCACCGCAGTTCTCGTTCATCAAGCCTGTGTGGAATCCAGCGCTGTAAATCTCCTTCTTTGCCTCTTCAAGCCTCGGGTCGGTCGAGGATTTTATGCCCATGCGCTCGCAAATCTCCACAGCAGGCGTCGGACCATATCCTTTGGTTTTGATTATCGGTATGACCTCTATCTTCTTCACCATCTCAGGGTCCAGCCCATACTTTCTGCACAGCTCGGGGTCATTCTGCAGTTCATAGAGCCCCATCCAATCATGGGGGGCATCCGAAGGCACGGAGGTAACCAAGCCGGTTCCGATGTTAGGGTCTGAGAACTTAGAGGGCAACACAGGTATCGGGCGGTGAATCATCGGGGCAATCGCCGTCTTTCCAATCAGCTCAGAGCCTTTTATCTTATCCAGAACCTCAAGATTCCTCCCCTGATATCTCAGTTTCATCGCGGCCTGTTCGCTTATTATCCATTTCTCATCATCCACCTTTGCGATGACATATTCCACCTCAGGATTCACCCAGAAATTAGTCTGCCCGAAGACCGTCTCCGGCCTGAGAGTAGCAGCCATAAGATAGACATCATCCATGCCATCTATCTTGAATTTTAGCAGGGTGTATTCCAGTTTCTCTGCGTTGCCTCCCTTTGATATGTCGGTCTCCGAGGGATCAACTGCCACTGGACCACATCTTATGCACATCGGGGCATAGTACGGCTTCTGCGTGAGCAATCCGAGCTCTTTAAGCCTCAGGAACTGCCATTCTATGAACCTGTGATAACCATCGTCTATGGTCGTGGTGAATGCGCTCCAATCCGCAAGGAATCCGAACTTCTTCCAGTAATCCTCAACATATACCTTTGAGAAGAATCTGACTACCTCGTTTGGGTCCTTGAGTTTCCCAATCTCCTCCTCTGGACAGCCGTTTGCTCTCAGATAGTTTATCGTCTTCTCATCCCCTCTTTCCACCTTTGAGGCCAGAGCTATCGCTATATTGCCAGTAGCGTGTGCACCAACGGGAAAGAAGACATTGTGCCCTGTCATCCTCTTGTATCTTGCGAGGACATCCGTGTATGTATAGCCCCTCATGTGGCCGACGTGCAGGTATCCGGAAACGCCGGGGTATGCGAATATGATGAAGAACTTCTTTCTTCCGTCTCGCTTCGCTTCGTAGAGCTTCGCCGAGTTCCAGCGCTCTCTCCACTTCTTTTCGACGCTCTGAAAGTCATAGTCTGGCATAGAGGGGGTTTAACGGACAGGGAATATAAAGATAACCTTTCTAACCAGT